>NZ_JAPPVG010000003.1:0-285355 GCF_028680365.1 Pseudomonas sp. MIL19
TCACCTCCAAGTCACCAGCGTGGCCACCACAGCCAGCTGGTTGCGCTTACGCGCAACGCGCCATGCCTGGCGCACCATAAAAAAGGGCGACCGAAGTCGCCCAAATTGCCTTGCGTGCCCTTTGCTCTAACGGATTCAGCCCTGCTTGCGCTTGTGCGAATCCTGCCAGATGAAATAACCAACACCGACGAAGAAGGCGACCATCAGACCGACGGTGCCGATACCCGCGAGAACTACGACATCGATAAACATGGTTGCCTCCTGCTTGAAGCCTGTGTGGGAATGGCTTCAAGGTAACAGGGGGACGTTGGCTGCAATTGATCCAGATCAACAATGGGCAGGCGCTGCCCGCATGGCCTCGTGATTAGCTGACCCAGATCAACGAATCTGCCTGCCGCCGAGTCAAATCAACGCTTTTTCGGTTTGCCGCCCGGCTTCTTCTTGCCCTTGGGCAATGGCAGGGCCTGCTCGAATGCGTCGCGCATTTCATTGAGCTTTTTATCCCGCAGGTCGTGGATGCGCTTATCGCGTTCGGCCGCGAAATCAATCAGCTTGTCGTCTTTGCTCATGGGATCGGCTTGATCAAACGAAAGGTCAGATTCAGGCGTGGCGCACAGGCACTGCGCGTTTTCGCCACTTGGTGCTGCCAATGATGCTGGGTTGGCCCGCGCATGACCAGCAGTGATCCATGCGACAACGGCAACGAGTGTTCAATACGCCCCTGCCCCTTGCGGCGCAGATCAAAACGCCGGGTGCCGCCCAGGTTAAGCGAGGCGATCAGCGGATTAACGCCTAGCTCGGCTTCATCATCACTGTGCCATCCCATGGAGTCCTGGCCATCGCGGTAATAGTTGAGCAGCACACCATTAAGTGGCTGCCCTACCGCGGCGACTACCTGGGCGCGAATCTGCTCCAGCAAGGGTGTCCAGGGCAACGGTTGATGGCTCAAGCCCGAGTAGCGATAAGCGGCCTCGGCATCGCCATACCAAGCCACCAGCCTTGGCACCGGCAGTTGCCGTCCGTAAATCTGCACCTGCGGTTGCTGCCAGGGGGTTTGTGCACTCAACTCGGCCAGCCAATGGTCGGCGGTTGAGCGGTCCAACCACTGCGCGTGCAGCTCCAGCTCAGCATTGGTTAGCGTTAAGGGGTTGTCGTCAAATAGATCCACTGGACCACACTCGCTGGACGTGACAACCCAGTGTGCACACCTCAGACCTCCACATCCACCCATAGCCCCTGACGTGGCAGCTCCTCAATGGCAGCTTCATCCTCGGCGTCCACCTCACCTTCGGCCAGTTCCTCGGGCGTATAGCCATGGCGACGCTGGCGCCGGCGCTGTTCTTCGCGTAGCAGCATCTCGGCCTCCTGGGGATGCCGTTTGTCCAGGCTCACAGCACTTTCCTTGGCGCTTTCGGCGGCGGCCGTGACCGGCGGGATTTCCGGGCGCGGCTTGACAACATCGTTCTGCACGGTCACGGGGGCCAGGCTATGGGGGATCGGTGGCAGCATTTTTCAGCCCTCCTTTGGTCAGACTGTCGGCCAGCGAGGCCGCGACTTGAGCGCGGCCTCGCTACACTTTTGAGCAACCAAACCACACAAAGTGCCCGACGTGCAGTATTGCGCCTTTGGTCAGGCCCGACGCTGCGTTAACATAGTCGGCTTTTTTACGCGGGAGACAAGCATGGCGCAGTATGAACCGGGGCAACGCTGGATTAGTGACAGCGAAGCGGAGCTGGGTTTGGGAACCGTTCTGATGCAGGACGGCCGCATGCTCACCGTGCTCTACCCGGCCACCGGCGAAACCCGCCAGTACGCCATGCGCAGTGCGCCGTTGACCCGCGTACGCTTCTCGCCGGGCGATGAAATCACCCACTTCGAAGGCTGGAAGCTGACCGTACAGGAAGTCGACGACATCGATGGCCTGCTGGTCTATCACGGCCTCAATGCGCAGCACGAAAGCGTCACCCTGCCGGAAACCCAGCTGTCGAACTTTATCCAGTTCCGCTTGGCCAGTGACCGCCTGTTTGCCGGGCAAATCGACCCGCTGCCGTGGTTCGCCCTGCGCTACCACACCCTGGATTACACCAGCCGCCAGTTGCAGTCCAGCCTCTGGGGCTTGGGCGGCGTGCGGGCGCAACCGATTGCGCACCAGCTGCACATCGCCCGCGAAGTCGCCGACCGTATCGCCCCGCGCGTATTGCTGGCCGACGAAGTGGGCCTGGGTAAAACCATCGAAGCCGGCCTGGTAATCCATCGCCAGCTGCTCTCCGGACGCGCCAATCGTGTACTGATCTTGGTGCCGGAAAACCTGCAGCACCAGTGGCTGGTCGAAATGCGCCGGCGCTTCAATCTGGATGTCGCGCTGTTCGACGAAGAGCGCTTTATCGAGAGCGATGCCAGCAACCCGTTCGAAGACTGCCAACTGGCGCTGGTTGCACTGGAATGGCTGTGTGAAGACGAAAAGGCCCAGGACGCGCTGTTTGCTGCCGGCTGGGACCTGCTGGTGGTCGACGAAGCCCACCACCTGGTCTGGCACCCAGAGCACGCCAGCGCCGAGTACGCGCTGGTCGAACAACTC
Source organism: Pseudomonas sp. MIL19 (assembly GCF_028680365.1). Taxonomy (NCBI): domain Bacteria; kingdom Pseudomonadati; phylum Pseudomonadota; class Gammaproteobacteria; order Pseudomonadales; family Pseudomonadaceae; genus Pseudomonas; species Pseudomonas sp. MIL19. The sequence goes on from NZ_JAPPVG010000003.1 coordinate 2,579, forward strand.
GCCGAGATGATCCCCGGCGTGCTGCTGCTCACCGCTACCCCCGAGCAACTGGGCCAGGACAGCCACTTCGCGCGCCTGCGCCTGCTCGACCCGAATCGCTTCCATGACCTCGAAGCCTTCCGCGCTGAGAGCGAGCATTACAAGCCAATTGCCGAAGCCGTACAGGAGCTGCTGGATAAAGGGCACTTGTCCGACGCCGCGCACAAAACCATCCACGACTTCCTCGGTGACAGCGGTGAAGAACTGCTCAACGCGGTGAATGCCGGCGACAGCGACGCGTCGGCGCGCCTAGTACGTGAGCTGCTCGATCGCCACGGCACCGGCCGCCTGCTGTTCCGCAACACCCGCGCCGCCGTGCAGGGCTTCCCGGACCGCGAACTGCACCCTTACCCGCTGGCCAGCCCTGACGAATACATGGAGCTGCCGATTGGCGAGCATGCGGACCTCTATCCAGAAGTCAGCTACCAGGCGCAGACAGATGTCGATGAAGATCAGCGCTGGTGGAAGTTTGACCCGCGCGTTGAGTGGCTGATCGACACACTGAAGATGCTCAAAAAATTCAAAGTCCTGGTGATCTGCGCCCACGCCGAAACCGCCATGGACCTGGAAGACGCCTTGCGCGTGCGCAAAGGCATTCCTGCCACGGTGTTCCACGAAGGCATGAGCATCCTTGAGCGCGACCGCGCCGCGGCCTACTTCGCCGACGAAGAGTTCGGCGCCCAGGTGCTGATCTGCTCTGAAATCGGCTCCGAGGGTCGCAACTTCCAGTTTGCTCATCACCTGGTGTTGTTCGATCTGCCGGCACACCCTGACCTGCTCGAACAGCGTATCGGCCGCCTCGACCGGATCGGCCAGAAGCACCGTATTCAGCTGCACGTGCCTTATCTGGAAAACAGCCCGCAAGAGCGCCTGTTCCAGTGGTATCACCAGGCGCTGAATGCCTTCCTCGCCACCTGCCCGACCGGTAATGCCTTGCAGCACCAGTTTGGTAGCCGCCTGCTGCCGCTGCTGGAAAGCGGCGACGACGGTGAATGGCAAGCGCTGGTTGACGAAGCCACAGCCGAGCGCCTGCGCCTGGAAGACGAACTGCATGCCGGCCGCGACCGCCTGCTGGAACTCAATTCCGGCGGTGCCGGTGAGGGCGAGGCGCTGGTCGAGGCGATTCTTGAGCAAGACGACCAATTCGCCCTGCCGATCTATATGGAGCAGCTGTTCGACGCCTTTGGCATCGACAGCGAAGACCACTCCGATAACGCGCTGATCCTGCGCCCTAGCGAAAAAATGCTGGACGCCAGCTTCCCGCTCGGCGACGACGAAGGCGTGACAATCACCTACGACCGCGACATGGCGCTGGTGCGTGAAGACATGCAGTTCCTCACCTGGGAGCACCCCATGGTGCAGGGTGGCATGGACCTTGTGCGCTCCGGCTCGATGGGCAACACCGGCGTTGCGCTGATCAAAAACAAGGCGCTGAAACCCGGCACCGTGCTGCTGGAAATGCTCTACGTCAGTGAGGTGGTGGCGCCGCGCGCACTGCAACTGGGCCGTTATCTGCCGCCAATTGCCCTACGCTGCCTGCTCGATGCCAATGGCAACGACCTGGCGCACAAGGTGGCCTTTGAAACCCTCAACGATCAGTTGGAAAGCGTGCCGCGCGCCAGCGCCAACAAGTTCGTCCAAGCCCAACGCGACAGCCTCAACCCGCTGATTAATGCGGGCGAAAGCAAGGTCGCGCCACGCCATAACGAACGCGTGGAAGAAGCCAAACGGCGCCTGGCCGCCGAGACTGACGAGGAACTGGCCCGCCTGATCGCCCTGCAAGCGGTCAACCCTAGCGTGCGTGACAGCGAACTCGACGCCCTGCGCCAGCTGCGTGAGCAAGGCCTGGCCATGCTCGACAAAGCCGCCCTGCGCCTGGAAGCCATCCGCGTGTTGGTCGCCGGATAAGCCCAAGGGTTACCCCAGACAGCAAAAGGCCCGCAATTGCGGGCCTTTTGCTGTCTGGATCAAGCGTCAGGCTGGTACAACTTCAGCCATACCTCGCTGCATCTGCGCAGCATCGCTGACAAAGCACCGCGAGGCCTGCACCAGCGCCAGCATGGTCATAAACAAGGCCACCGGAATCAGGAACATGGCGTTGTGCAGCCCCACAGCTTTAAAGGACTCATTCATCTCACTCGCCCCCGCTGCGAGCATCGCCGCTTGCGAATAATGATCCGAGAGCACCCCAACCGCCACGGGCCCCAGGCCACCGCCGAGCAGATACAGGCCGGCAAAGAACAGCGCCATGGCCGTCGCACGCAGGCGCGGTTCGATCACATCCTGAATCGCGGTGTAAACGCAGGTGTAAAAGTTGTAGGAAAACAACCAGCCGATGCTGAACAACGCCACAAATACGGCGATCTCAACCCGCCCAGCAAACAGAGCGCAGCCCGTCGCCACAGCGGCAATCAACATACTTAGCGCAGCAAACAGCAGACGCCCGGTTTGCCAGCGCTGGTGAATCTTATCGGCTAGCCAGCCGCCCAAGGTCAGCCCCAACAACCCCGTCAAACCGACAATAACGCCGGTCGCCATCGCCGCTTGCTCCAACGGCAGCAGGAAATAGCGCTGCAGCATCGGCACCATAAATGAGTTGCACGCATAGGTGGCGAAGTTGAACGTCAGCCCGGCGACCACCAGCCACCAGAAGGTGCGAATCGCCAGCACCTTGCGTACCGGCTTATCCACCGGCGTTGTCAGTGACTTCACCTGTTCAGCCGCGCCGCGCGTAGGCTCTTTAATGAAGAACATAAACAGCGCCAGGATCAGCCCCGGTACTGCCGCAATAAAGAACGGCGCACGCCAGCTGTCGAAGGCCGCCACCATCGCCCCGATGGTGAAAAACGCCAACAGCAAACCAAGTGGCAACCCGAGCATAAAGATGCCCATGGCGCGAGCGCGCTTGTGTGCCGGGAACAAATCACCGATCAGCGAGTTCGCAGCCGGCGCATAGCTGGCCTCGCCAATCCCAACCCCCATGCGGATCAGCAGAAAACTCCAGAAATTCCAGGCCAGCCCATTGAGGGCGGTCAGGCCACTCCAGGCAGCTAAGCCCCAGCCCATGATCTTGCGCCGCGCACCCGTATCAGCCATGCGCCCCAGCGGTACACCGGCAATCGCATAGACGATGGTAAAGGCAGTGCCGATCAACCCCAGCTGCAGGTCGCTGAGGTCCCACTCCATGCGGATTGGCTCGATGATGATCGCCGGAATGGTGCGGTCGAAGAAGTTGAACAGGTTGGCAAGAAAAAGCAGGCACAAAATGCGCCAGGCATTCGTCGCTTGAAGGGACTGCTGCTGCATGGGATCCATCTCTAATTATTGTTATCGAAGCACGTCAGCCGCGTTTAGCCAGCTGCCGTGTCCAGCACCTACAAGGCCAATCTAGAGCCTTGCACCTAGGCTGTCTGTGACTATTTGCGCTGTGTATGCCGGGTAATGACCGCCCCGGCAAACAGCTCACGCATGGCATGTTTCAGCTAGCCCGATACGCGAAGCGCGACGGCGACCTGAAGAGCCATTGAGCGCAATTACGACAACCTTTCATCACGCAACAGCTCGCGCCACTCGCTAAGCCAGCCCAAGCCGGCACCAGTACCCGCTTCACCCGGCCGATACTCAGCCGCTAGCCAACCCCGATACCCCTGCTCACGCAAGGCTGCTAGCACTGGCACGAATTGCAGCTCACCCGTGCCCGGCGCGCCGCGCCCTGGATAATCGGCAAACTGCACATGGCCAATACGCCCGGCCAGCAGAGCAAGCCCCGCGGCGATATCCAAGCCCTGACGGGCCATGTGATAAAGGTCGTACTGCGCGCTCAGATTAGAGTGCGCAACGGCTTTGAGCAGCGCATCGAGCTGCTCCGGGGTATTGATCAGAAACCCTGGCATATCCAGTGGGTTGATTGCCTCGACCACCACAGCAATGCCCAATAACTGAAAGGCCTCGGCGGTCTTGCGCAGGTTGCTGACCAGGCAGGCCAGCGCCTGCTCAGGCTCAAGCCCCGCGGCCAGGCGCCCGGGCAACACGTTGACCAGCGCCGGGCGGACCATAGCGGCATAGCTCAGCGCCTCCTGCAACGCCGCCTCAAACTCGGCCTGACGTGCAGGCACCGCCGCCAAGCCCGCACCGCCGCTCATCAGATCACCCACCGGCAGGTTGATCAGCCGCAACGGCATACCTGCGGCCTCCAGCGCCTCCTTCAAAAGAATGGCCGGCAGCTCGTAAGGAAACTGAATTTCCACGCCATCAAAGCCGGCCGCCGCCGCAGCCACTACCCGCTCGATCAGCGGTAATTCCGTAAACAGCAGCGACAGGTTAGCGGCGATTTTCATGACTGAGACTCTTGATGCTTTGGCGCCCGGTACAGCTGCACCAGAGTTGCGGGGTCGCGTTCCAGATTGCCCTGGCTGCCGTGCTGACGCATCAGTTGCGCGGCTAAACCACTGAGCGGCGTGGCCGAGCCGATTTGCTGCGACAGCTTCACCGCTGTATCCAGGTCCTTCAGCAGGGTGCGCACATGCCATTTGACGGGCTCGAACTGACTCTCGGCCATTTGCGACGCGAGAATCTGCAGCGGTTTGGAGTCGGCAAAACCGCCGGCCAGCGCCGGGGCGATCAGGCTGGCATCGACACCTGCTTGCTCGGCCAGGGCCACCACTTCGGCGATCACCAGCGCATTACAGGCGACAATCATCTGGTTGCACACCTTGGTGACCTGGCCTGCGCCTACATCGCCCATGCGCGTCAGGCGTTGCCCAAGATGCGCAAGAATCGGCCGCACGCGCTCAACATCCTCGACCCGGCCACCGGCCATGATCGCCAAGGTGCCATTGGCCGCACCTAGAGTACCGCCGGACACCGGCGCATCGACCCAATGCATGCCACAACGAGCGTGCAACTCGGCGGCCATCGCACGGGTGGCTGCCGGTTCCAGGCTGGAGAAGTCCACCAACAGCTGCCCTGGCTTGGCCGTTTCAGCAATGCCACCCGGGCCGAACACCACCTCGCGCACCACCTCAGTGTTGGCCAAGCAAAGCATTACAATATCGGCCTGGGCGCAAAGCTGCGCCGGGCTCGCCACCGCGTGCGCGCCCAGCGCCTGCAGTGGGGTGCACTTCTCACTCGAACGGTTCCAGACCGTCAGCGCAAAACCAGCGGCCAGCAGGCGCCGGGTCATGGGCAGGCCCATCAGGCCAATACCGGCAAAGGCCAAAGCAGGAAGGGCTGTAGACATAAGCAGACTCCAATTCAATCAAGGCCGCTATCTTAGCCCAGGTTGCACCGGCATCCGCCTTGCCCCGTCAACGTCCGCACAATGGCGTACGGTTTTGCACGCCAACACAGAATTGAGTGAAAACCGGTTGGCGCAGACCTGCTGCACTGGCCGCCGTGAAGCGGCTTACAAGCCATCCTTTTGCAGATGATCGAGATTAACCGGCTCGCCGCTGTGGGCGCCGAGCTTGGCACGAATGTCCTCGAACATCTGATCGAACTCGCTATGGCTACGCATAATCAGACTGCTGTTGGTGGGCAAACCATGTTTATGCCCCAGACGGCTGGCCACACTGGCGAAGTTGTAGGCGGTGTCACGGTGCAACTCGAAGACTTCTTCAAAGGCTTTGCCGTCCACCTGCCCTTGCATGCGCATGTGTAGCATCGCGCCTTCACTCGGGTCCTGGCGCACCTCGTAATAGAGGTCGACGCTGAAGAGCGGCATCTCAGCCGTAGCGATGCTGTTGGCGCGATGCAAATGACCGGGCTCAAACATGCTGATGGTTCCCCTTATCAGTCCGTGGTGCTGCCAGCATAGTTGCTCAGCTTGTGCATGGCGCACGCGCCAACTCAGTGCAGAGGTGCGCGCGCGAGTCGTTCTTGCGCCAGCACCCAGGGCGCGACGACCACCGCCCACAGCTCTGGATCGCGCTTTTGCAGGTCTTCAGCCTGGCTGTCATCAACCCGGCTCAGTTGCCCTGCCGCCAGCCAGGCGGAAACCTTGGCCTGGTCGTTCTGCGCCACCGCCTGCGCGACGTCGATCAGGTCCAGCGCAGCGTCTACCAGCAACAACGCACCGCGGGCGAAGGTCGGTTGCAGCTCCTGCCAGGTAATCGGCGCCGTTTCGCCAAGCAGCTTGGCATAGAGGGTGCTAGGTTGTTCTGTCATGGGTAGCTCAGACATGGGGTGCCCTGTTAGTGATGGCTGTATTAGAAATCGGCCGCCATGATAGCGTCGACCCGCCTGCTGGCAAATTCGCGACGTCGCCAGCGACGAGAAAGACACGCCGTTTTTCTATACATTTGTTGTGTTAAAGCGACACCCCAAGGTTTTGCCCCCAGCAAGCTGCTTTCCAAGCCGCGAAGCCGCGCTCTACACTGCACCGGTACAGTTGCCGGGGGGATGGCCGGGGAAACAACCCGGTTCTGCAGCTTTGGCCGCCAGAACTACAACAATCAAAACCAATAAGAGTGGAGCACTATGAACAAGGCTACTAAGCAGATTTCCAAACTGTTTGCCGCCATGGCCATGGCTGGCGTTGCCAGCTACTCGGTAGCAGCAGACACCATCAAAATTGGCCTGGCAGGCCCCGTCACCGGCGCCGTAGCGCAATACGGTGAGATGCAGTTCATCGGTGCCAAAATGGCCATCGAGCAGATCAACAAAGCCGGCGGCGTAAACGGCGCCATGCTCGAAGGCGTGGTTTATGACGACGCTTGCGACCCGAAACAAGCGGTTGCCGTGGCCAACAAGATCGTCAACGACGAAGTTAAATTCGTGGTTGGCCACCTGTGCTCCAGCTCTACTCAGCCCGCGTCCGATATTTACGAAGACGAAGGCATCCTGATGATTACCGCGGCCTCCACCAGCCCGGACATCACCTCGCGCGGTTATGAACTGATTTTCCGCACCATCGGCCTGGACAGCCTGCAGGGCCCAACCGCGGGTAACTTCATCGCTGACCACGTCAAGCCCAAAGCTGTTGCCGTGATCCATGACAAGCAGCAGTACGGCGAAGGCATTGCCACCGCGGTCAAGCAGACCCTGGAAAGCAAAGGCACCAAGGTTGTTCTGTTCGAAGGCATCAACGCCGGCGATAAGGACTTCTCCTCGATGATCTCCAAGCTTAAGCAAGCCGGTGTCGACTTCGTTTACTACGGCGGCTACCACCCAGAGCTGGGTCTGCTGCTGCGCCAAGCGTCCGAGAAAGGCCTGAGCGTCAAGTTCATGGGTCCTGAAGGCGTGGGCAACAAGGAAATCTCGGCCATCGCAGGCCCGGCTTCCGAAGGCATGCTAGTCACCCTGCCGAAGTCGTTCGACCAGGACCCACGCAACCAGGCGCTGGTTGATGCGTTCAAAGCCAAGAACGAAGACCCAAGCGGCCCGTTCGTATTCCCTGCCTATGCCGCTGTTCAGGTAATCGCTGAAGGCATCACTAAAGCAGGTGGTACCGACACCGCGAAAGTGGCCGCAGCCCTGCGCGCCAACAGCTTTGATACCCCGACTGGCAGCCTGAGCTTCGATGAGAAGGGTGACCTGAAGGACTTCAGCTTCGTGGTGTACGAGTGGCACCAGGACGGCACCAAGTCCGAAGCCAAGTAAGCCTCCCCGCCTGAACCCAAAGCCCACTGCACATGCCGTGGGCTTTGCTTATTAGAAGAATTCCGGTTGCATGCTGCGCCTTAAGCGCTGCCTTGCGTGCCACCCAGGAGTTAGGCAATGCCTGATCTGTATCACTACCTGCAACAGCTGGTTAACGGCCTGACCGTTGGCAGCACCTACGCCCTGATAGCCATCGGCTACACCATGGTTTACGGCATCATCGGCATGATCAACTTCGCCCACGGCGAGGTGTACATGATTGGCTCGTATGTCGCGTTTATCGCGATTGCCGGCCTGACCATGCTGGGGCTCGACAGCCTGCCACTGCTGATGATCGCCGCCTTTGCCGGCAGCATTATTATTGCCAGTGCTTACGGCTATAGCATCGAACGGGTCGCCTACCGGCCACTGCGCGGCGGTAACCGTCTCATCCCGCTGATTTCCGCCATCGGCATGTCGATTTTCCTGCAAAACGAAGTGCTGCTGGCCCAGGATTCAAAAGACAAAGCCATCCCTAACCTGCTGCCCGGCAACTTCGTGTTTGGTGAAAGCGCGATGAATGGCGTGGTGATTTCCTACATGCAGGTGCTGGTTTTCGTCGTCACCTTCTTCGTGATGCTCGGCCTGACCCTGTTCATCTCACGCTCCCGCCTGGGCCGCGCCTGCCGCGCCTGTGCAGAAGACCTGAAGATGGCCAACCTGCTGGGCATCAACACCAACAACATCATTGCCCTGACCTTCGTCATCGGCGCAGCCCTGGCCGGTGTCGCCGCGGTGCTGCTGGGCATGCAATACGGCGTGATCAACCCCCACTTGGGCTTCCTCGCCGGGATCAAGGCCTTCACCGCCGCGGTACTGGGCGGCATCGGCAGCATTCCGGGCGCGGTTCTCGGCGGCCTGTTACTCGGTCTGGCCGAGGCGTTTGGTGCCGACATTTTCGGCGACCAATACAAGGATGTGGTGGCCTTCAGCCTATTGGTGCTGGTGTTGCTGTTCCGTCCTACGGGCATCCTCGGTCGTCCGGAGGTTGAAAAAGTATGAGTACTGCCATCACCAAAAACCTCAAGACCGCGATTTTCAGCGCCCTGCTGGTGCTGGCCGTGGCCTATCCGGTACTCGGCCTGAAGCTGACGACTGTCGGCATCAAGCTCGAAGTGCAAGGCGCCAGCCCGGCGATTATCTGGACCATCGCCGGCTGCGCCATCGCCATGTTCTTTTGGCAATTGTTCCGTAGCCAACTGAGTGCGGCCTGGAACCAGGTACCGAGCCTGCCGAGCGTGCCGAGCAAGGCGAGCAACTTCCTCACCCTGCCCTCGACCCAGCGCTGGATCATCCTTGGCCTGATCATGGTCGCCCTGGCCTGGCCGTTCTTTGGTTCGCGCGGCGCGGTGGATATCGCCACCCTGATCCTGATCTACGTAATGCTCGGCCTCGGCTTGAACATCGTGGTGGGTTTGGCCGGCTTGCTCGACCTGGGTTACGTCGGGTTCTACGCGGTCGGTGCCTACAGCTATGCACTGCTGTCGCACTACTACGGCTTGGGCTTCTGGGTGTGCCTGCCGATTGCCGGCCTGATGGCGGCATTCTTCGGCTTTATCCTCGGCTTCCCGGTGCTGCGTCTGCGCGGTGACTATTTGGCCATCGTCACCCTCGGTTTCGGCGAGATCATCCGCATCCTGCTGCGTAACATGACCGAGCTGACCGGCGGCCCCAACGGCATCAGCAACATCGACAAACCGACGCTGTTCGGCCTGTCGTTCGAGCGCCGCGCGGCCGAAGGGATGCAAACCTTCCACGAGTATTTCGGCGTCGCCTACAACTCGATCAACAAGGTGATCTTCCTCTACCTGATCGCTCTGCTGCTGGTGTTGCTGACCCTGTTCGTGATCAATCGCCTGCTGCGTATGCCGATTGGCCGGGCCTGGGAAGCCCTGCGTGAGGACGAAATCGCCTGCCGCGCGCTGGGCATGAACCCGACCATCATCAAGCTCTCGGCGTTCACCCTGGGCGCGACCTTCGCTGGTTTCGCCGGCAGTTTCTTCGCCGCGCGCCAAGGGCTGGTGACTCCGGAATCGTTCACCTTTATCGAGTCGGCGATCATTCTGGCCATCGTCGTGCTGGGCGGCATGGGATCGCAACTCGGCATCATCCTCGCTGCCGTGGTGATGATTCTGCTGCCCGAACTGATGCGTGAGTTCAGCGAGTACCGCATGCTGATGTTCGGTGCGCTGATGGTATTCATGATGATCTGGCGTCCGCAGGGCTTGCTGCCCATGCAACGTCCACACCTGGAGCTGAAACGATGAGCCGCCCGATTCTAGAAGTAAGCGGCCTGTCCATGCGCTTCGGCGGCCTGCTGGCCGTCAACGGCGTCGGTTTGTCCGTGAAAGAGAAGCAAGTGGTGTCGATGATCGGCCCCAATGGTGCCGGCAAGACCACCGTGTTCAACTGCCTGACCGGCTTCTACCAGCCCACCGCGGGCAGCATCAGCCTGGATGGCGAGCGCATCGAGGGCCTACCGGGCCACAAGATCGCCCGCAAAGGTGTAGTCCGCACCTTCCAAAACGTGCGCCTGTTCAAAGACATGACCGCAGTGGAAAACCTGCTGGTGGCGCAACATCGCCACCTCAACACCAACTTCCTCTCCGGACTGTTCAAGACCCCGGCGTTTCGCAAAAGCGAGCGCGAGGCTATGGATTACGCCGCGCATTGGCTGGATCAGGTCAACCTGACCGAGTTCGCCAACCGCCCGGCAGGCACCCTGGCCTACGGTCAGCAACGCCGCCTGGAAATCGCCCGCTGCATGATGACCCGCCCGCGCATCCTGATGCTCGACGAACCCGCTGCAGGCCTCAACCCGCGCGAAACCGACGACCTCAAAGCGCTGATTGGCATGCTGCGCGATAAGCACAACGTGACCGTGCTGCTGATTGAGCACGACATGAAACTGGTCATGAGCATTTCCGACCACATCTATGTGATCAACCAGGGCACGCCCCTGGCGGACGGTACGCCGGAGCAAATCCGCGAGAACCCGGACGTGATCAAAGCCTACCTGGGGGAAGCGTGATGCTGTATTTCGAGAACGTTTCCACCTTCTACGGCAAGATCCAGGCACTGCACGACGTCAACGTTGAAGTCCGTCAAGGTGAGATCGTCACCCTGATCGGCGCCAACGGGGCGGGCAAGTCGACCCTGCTGATGACCCTGTGCGGCAACCCACAGGCCAGCAGCGGCAGTATTCGCTACCAAGGCGAAGAACTGATCGGCATGGACACCCCCGAGATCATGCGCAAGAGCATTGCCGTGGTCCCAGAAGGTCGCCGCGTGTTCGCCCGCCTGACCGTGGAGGAAAACCTGGAAATGGGCGGGTTCTTCGGCAGCAAAGCCGATAACCAGGAGCAGATGGACAAGGTCTTGCTGCTCTTCCCGCGCCTGAAGGAACGCTTTGCCCAGCGCGCTGGCACCATGTCCGGTGGTGAACAGCAAATGCTCGCCATCGGCCGTGCGCTGATGAGCAAGCCAACCCTGCTGCTGCTCGATGAGCCGTCGCTGGGCTTGGCACCGATCATCATCCAGCAGATTTTCGACATCATCGAACAGCTGCGCAAAGATGGCGTGACGGTGTTCCTGGTCGAGCAAAACGCCAACCAGGCGCTCAAGCTCGCGGACCGTGGCTACGTGCTGGAAAACGGCCGAATCGTTATGCAGGGCAGCGGTGAAGAATTGCTAACCAACCCTAAAGTACGCGATGCGTACCTAGGCGGCTAACCACCCGCGCAATAAAAAACCGCCCCCTCGGGCGGTTTTTTATTGCCGCGTAAAAAGTCAGACCCGGAGCATTTCCACTAGGCAGCAGATTTATCGTCGCCATCCGCCTGATCTTCCGTGCATAGCCGCTACGGACAGTTACAATAGCGACCCTTTGTTTTTTGATGACTGCTTTTTATGACCGAGCCTGTTCGCCTGTCCAAACGCCTGATTGAAGTGATCGGCTGTTCGCGCCGCGAGGCCGAGCTGTATATCGAGGGCGGCTGGGTCACGGTGGACGGCGTGGTCGTCGAAGAGCCGCAATTCAAAGTTGGCGAGCAACGCGTCGAATTACTCGCCGATGCCGTGCTCACCCCCAGCGAGCCGGTTACCCTGCTGCTCAACGTACCTGCCGGGCACTACCCCGATCGCGCCATCGAGAGCATCGGCGCAGCTAACCATTGGGCAGACGACGCCAGCGGCATCCGCCCACTGAAAAGTCATTTCGCCCGCCTGAATAGCTGCGCGCCGCTGCAAGCCGGTGCTGATGGCCTGCACGTGCTGACTCAGGACTGGCGCATCGAGCGCAAGCTCAAAGAAGACCTGAACAAGCTTGAGCAGGAATATGTGGTCGAGGTCATCGGCACCTTGAGCGCCAGCCAACTCAAGCGCCTGGCTCAGGGCCTGATTTTTAACGGCGTGGCCTTGCCGCCGTGCAAAGTCAGCTGGCAGAACGAAACGCGCCTACGCTTCGCCTTGAAGAATCCGCTGCCCGGCCAGCTTGTCTTTATGTGCAACAGTGTCGACCTCAAGGTACTGAGCATGAAGCGCATCCGCATCGGCGGCGTGTCGATGGGCAAGGTGCCGCCTGGGCAGTGGCGCTACCTGGCCGGCAAAGAACGTTTCTAATTTTTTAGCTGATGCGTCTTGTGCATCAGCCCTTTTCAGGATCACCCCATGCTTAATAACGACATACTGCGCAGCCTGCGCTACACCCTCAACATCAGCGATGCGCAGATGGCCGAAATCTTCCAGCTGAGCGGCAAAAAAATCAGCGTAGCCGAGCTCAGCCCGCTGCTGAAAAAGGATGATGAAGAGGGTTTTACCGTTTGCGACGATGAGTTGATGGCGCACTTTCTCGATGGCCTGGTGTACTTCAAACGTGGCAAAGATGACAGCCGTCCGGGCCAACCTTTCGAGCTGCCAATCACCAACAACATCGTGCTGAAAAAATTGCGCGTGGCGTTCGAGTTGAAAGAAGACGACATGCATGCGGTCATGAACAGCGTCGACTGCCCGGTTTCCAAGCCGGAAATGAGCGCACTGTTCCGCAAAGTCGGCCATAGCAACTACCGCGCCTGCGGTGATCAATTCCTGCGTAACTTCCTCAAGGGCCTTACCCTGCGCGTACGCGGCGAATAACTCAGTCTTGTGCCATGCGCCCTGCATGGCAGCGTATTTCCAAGAACAATAGTGCCTGCCGCACGGCAGGCGCACGATTAGGCTGGTGGCATTCATCCCCCTGAGGAATTGCCATGCACCCCTATTTCGATCTGCAAGGTCGCACTGCCCTGGTCACCGGCGGCACACGCGGCATCGGCAAGATGATCGCCAAAGCCTTTGTTGAAGCCGGCGCAACGGTTTATGTCTGCGCTCGCGACGGCGAGGCTTGCGCGCAAACGGCTGCCGAACTCTCTGCGTTTGGCATTTGCCACGGCCTAGCCGCCAATCTGGCCAGCGAAGAAGGCGTACAGGTATTGGCCGCCGAGCTAAGCAGCCGTACTGGTCAACTCGATATCCTGGTCAACAACGCCGGTACCACCTGGGGCGCACCGCTGGAAAGCTACCCAGCCAAGGGCTGGGAGAAGGTCATGCAGCTCAACGTGACCTCGGTGTTCAGCTGCATCCAGCAATTACTGCCGCTGCTGCGCAAGGCCGGCAGCGCAGCCAACCCGGCACGGGTGATCAATATTGGTTCGGTGGCGGGCATCAGCTCTCATGGCGAAGACGCCTATGCCTATGGCCCGAGCAAGGCAGCCCTGCACCAATTGTCGCGCATGCTGGCCCGCGAACTGGTCAGCCAGCACATCAACGTCAACGTGATCGCGCCAGGGCGCTTCCCGAGCAAGATGACCCAACATATCGCTTCCGATGAGGCTGCCATGGCCGAAGACACGGCGCTGATCCCGATGAAGCGCTGGGGTCGCGAAGAGGAAATGGCTGCCCTGGCAATTAGCCTGGCCAGCACCGCCGGGGCCTATATGACGGGGACAATTATCCCCATCGACGGCGGTTTTCACCTCTAGCAGGCTGTCGCGTACTATGGCGGCGTTTATCATCAGATCACGCCGCCATGCCTTACTCCGTCTCACCTATTGGTTTTGTTCGTTCCTGCTTCAAGGAGAAATTCGCCATCCCGCGCCAGCCGCAACTGGCACCCGCGGCGCGTGGCGTATTGGAGTTGATCGCCCCTTTCGATAACGGCGAAGCAGTCCAAGGCCTAGAGCAGGTCAGCCATGTCTGGCTACTGTTCCTGTTTCACCAAGCCCTGGAAGATAAACCACGCTTGAAAGTGCGCCCACCGCGCTTGGGTGGCAACCAGTCGGTCGGCGTGTTCAGCACCCGCGCCACCCACCGCCCCAACGGCATCGGTCAGTCAGTGGTCAAGCTAGACAAGGTCGAACCGGGCAAGCTCTGGCTCTCCGGCATTGATTTGCTCGACGGCACCCCGGTATTGGATATCAAACCCTACGTGCCCTATGCCGATAGCGTGACAGGTGCCTACAACCGCATTGCCGACAGTGCACCAGCATTGATCGACGTCAGCTGGCAGGACAGTGCACTCACCCAGGCCCACACGCACGGCCAACGACTGGCTGAGCCCTTAGTCGAGCTGATCGAACAATGCCTGGCCCAGGACCCGCGCCCGGCCTATCAGCAGCCTTCCCCCGAGCGCCGTTACGGCGTGCGCTTCTGGGATGTCGATGTGCACTGGCATTACCCGCAGCCGGGAAGCATCTGCGTGCTGGATGTGCTGCTGGCCGACTGACTACTATTCCAAGCCAAGCTGGCCTGCTCGGGCGACCATCCAAAAACCGCCGCACACTCGACCTTTATTTTGTCTTATATTTACAAATTAAATGTATACAAAATAAGGAGTCTACTGATGCTTGAACGTCCCGGCCGCCTCAATGGTTTACGCCACTTAGCCCTGCTGGTTCCCAACCTGGAAGCTTGCGAACGCTTCTACGTGGATATTCTCGGCATGCAGGTGCTGCACCGCGCCAATGAGGATCTGGTTTACCTGACCTGCGGCAACGATAACCTTTCCCTGGGCCGCGCCTTTGTGCCCAGCAGCGGTGAACAGGCGGTGGATCACTACGGTTTTATCGTCGACAGCATCGATGAACTGCACGCCTGGTATCACTACCTCAAGGAACAAGGCGTGACCCTGCTCGACCGGCCTTTCGCTCACGGCGACGGTGCGCACAGCTTTCACCTGCTCGACCCCGCGGGCAATAAAGTACAGCCCATTTATCATCCAGCGGTTTCCGGGCAGAGCTTTAACCCCGCGGTGTAGAGGCAAGTCGCCGCTGCGCGGAAATCAGCTTAATTAAACAGAGAGCCGCACCACAACAGGCTAAACAAGCATTCACTGTTTACTGGCTTACAGGTAAGGTGGTACCAAAGGCTATGCTGCCAAGTGGCCAGTATTATTTTGTGCATCGCCATCATCAGTAATCGTATTGTGAGTGTATGAAAGCCAGTACATACGTCCCAAGCGGGAATTTAGTTGACCTGCTTCTCGATGCCATCTGCGTCGTAGATACGTCTGGACGTTTCGTCTTCGTCAGCGCGGCCTGCCAGCGCATCTTTGGTTACAGCCCTGACGAGATGGTTGGTAAGGTCATGATCGAGATGGTGCACCCCGAAGACCGTGACAAAACCCTGCTAGCTGCGCAGGAAGTCATGGCGGGCACCAGCAAACTCCACTTTGAAAACCGCTACTTCCGCAAGGATGGCAGCACTGTGCACATTCTCTGGTCCGCACGCTGGTCAGGGGACGAGCAAATGCGTATCGCGGTGGCTCACGACATTACCGAGCGCAAGCGCAACGAAGCGCTACAAACCGCCTTGTATGGCATATCTGAGGTCGCCCATTCAGCCAAGGATTTGTTCGATTTGTTTGAACAAGTGCATCAGCTGATTAGTACATTGCTGCCAGCTGCCAGTTTCTCGGTGGCGCTTTACGATGAGCAGAATGAAAAGCTGAGCTTTCCCTATCCAACGATAAAACAACCCAAACAGGTTGCAGATGCAGGCCCCAGTGTCGAGACGCTAAGCGCCGAAGTAATGCGCAATGGCAAGACACTGCTGCTGTCAGGCCATCATGAAACCCCAACTATTCAGTGCTGCCAGGTCACTTCTGAGTACTGCTGGCTCGGCGTTCCACTGAAATCACACAAGGGGGTTATCGGTGCACTGATCGTGCAGAACCATGCCCAAAGCACACAGTGCAGCGAGCGCGATCAAGAGTTGCTGCAATTTGTCTCAACTCAAGTGGCCACGGCTATCGAGCGTCAACAGATGCTCAGCCGCTTACAGTTTATGGCGCAATACGACCCACTCACTCAATTACCAAATCGCGAACTGTTACGCGACCGAATGCAAACGGCCATGGCCCGTGCGCGCCGTGAGCAGTCGCAAGTGGCGCTGCTGTTTCTCGACTTGGACAAGTTCAAGCAGGTCAACGACAGCCTTGGTCATGCCGCCGGTGATTTACTGCTACAAGGCGTCGCCCAACGAATCCAGCTATGTCTGCGCGAGGCCGATACGGTGGCCCGCTTTGCCGGTGATGAATTCGTCGTACTGTTGGAGGATTTCCACTCGGCCGATCACGCCAGCGCAGTGGCCGAAAAAATCCGCCATTGCCTTAACCAGCCCTTCGATCTCGATGGACAGAGCCAGACCATCTGCCCGAGCATCGGTATCGCCCTGTATCCGCAGCATGCTCAAGATGAACAACAGCTGCTGCAACATGCCGACAACGCCATGTACCGGGCCAAGCAGAAAGGCGGAAACCGTGCGCATAGCGCTCTGGAGCCTGAGTAAGGCATATGAAAAAGCCCGCCAATTGGCGGGCTTTTTACTGACGTAGCGCTTACTTCTCGACGAAGGCACGCTCAATCAGGTAGTCACCCGGCTCGCGCATACGGACCGAAACCTGCAGGCCGAACTCGTTGAGCACTTCACTGGTCTCATCGAGCATGCTTGGGCTGCCGCAGATCATCGCACGGTCATCCTGCGGGTTGATCGGTGGCAAGCCGATGTCATGGAACAGCTTGCCGCTGCGCATCAGGTCGGTCAGACGGCCTTGATTCTCGAACGGCTCACGGGTCACCGTCGGGTAGTAAATCAACTTGCCCTTCAATGCATCACCGAAGAATTCATTACGCGGCAGATGCTCAGTGATGAACTCGCGATAGGCCACTTCGTTCACATAGCGTACGCCGTGAACCAGAATCACCTTTTCGAAGCGCTCGTACGTCTCCGGGTCCTGAATCACACTCATAAAAGGTGCCAAGCCGGTGCCCGTACTGAGCAAATACAGGTGTTTTCCAGGCTTGAGATCATCCAGCACCAAGGTGCCGGTGGGCTTCTTGCTGATGATGATCTCGTCGCCTTCTTTAAGGTGTTGCAGCTGCGAGGTCAGCGGACCATCAGGCACCTTAATGCTGAAAAACTCCAGGTGCTCTTCCCAGTTAGGGCTGGCGATTGAATAGGCGCGCATCAGCGGACGCCCGTTATCCTGCTGCAGGCCGATCATCACAAACTGACCATTCTCGAAACGCAGACCCGGATCGCGGGTGCACTTGAAGCTGAACAACGTATCGTTCCAGTGATGAACACTCAGAATACGCTCAGCGTTAAGGTTGCTCATGCTCGGGGCTCCGCAGAAGGTAATGTAGCCAGCGCGTTTTGGCGCAATTGCGAGGCATTGTAATGAGCGGCTCAATATCTGTTAACTTGATTATCAAGATATAGGTTATCGGTTATATAGATATGCGATTTACAATCAGGCAACTGCAAATTTTCGTCGCCGTAGCTCAACAGGAAAGCGTCTCGCGCGCGGCGGATTCATTGGCCTTGTCGCAATCGGCGACCAGCACCTCACTGAGCGAACTGGAGCGTCAATCCGACTGCCAACTGTTCGACCGCGCCGGCAAACGTCTGCGCCTCAATGCCCTCGGCCTGCAGTTGCTGCCCCAGGCCGTCGCCTTGCTCGACCAGGCCAAGGAGATCGAACGCCTGCTGGGCGGCAAGAGCGGCTTTGGCTCACTGAATGTCGGCGCCACCCTGACCGTCGGCAACTATTTAGCCACGCTGCTGATCGGTAATTTCATGCAGCGCCACCCCGAGTGCCGGGTCACGCTGCAGGTGCACAACACGGCTTATGTGGTGCAGCAGATTGCCCACTACGAGCTGGATATGGGCATGATCGAAGGGGATTGCCAGCATCCGGACATTGAGGTGCAGCCCTGGGTTGAAGACGAGCTGGTGGTGTTCTGTGCGCCGCAGCATGCGTTGGCGCAACGCCGCGAGGCGAGTTTGGAAGAGCTGACGCACGAGGCATGGATACTGCGTGAGCAAGGCTCTGGCACCCGCCTGACATTTGACCAGGCCATGCGTCATCACCGCAGCGGCCTGAATATCCGCCTGGAGCTGGAGCACACTGAAGCGATCAAACGGGCGGTGGAGTCGGGCCTGGGGATTGGCTGTATTTCCCGCCTGGCGCTGCGTGATGCATTTCGCCGTGGCAGCCTGGTGGCGGTGGAAACACCTGAGCTGGACCTGCGCCGGCAGTTCTACTTTATCTGGCATAAACAGAAGTACCAGACTGCCGCCATGCGTGAATTTATCGAGCTGTGCCGTGCCCTGACTGCAGGTGTCACGCGCAGCGATCAGATTGTTCTGCCAACCATCGCCTGAGCTGAGAATTAACCGAGCAGAATAATCGCCCACACCAGGGCAATCAGGCTGAGGGCAATAAACTGGGCGGCGCTGCCCATGTCCTTGGCGTTCTTCGACAGCGGGTGCAGTTCCAGCGAGATGCGATCAATCGCCGCTTCTACCGCCGAGTTGAGCAACTCGACAATCAGTGCCAGCAGGCATACAGCAACCATTAACGCGCGCTCGACGCGGCTGACATCCAGAAAGAACGCCACAGGCACCAGCACCAGATTGATCAACAACAACTGGCGGAATGCGGCTTCACCAGTGAATGCAGCACGCAGGCCAGCCAACGAATAACCGGTGGCATTAAGAATACGTTTAAGGCCCGTCTGGCCTTTGAATGGCGACATCATCACGACCATGTGCAGAGAAGCCCGGCAGGCTACGCCAAGCCGTGGATAAAAGCACTTCAGTTAGGAGGGTATCGATTCCAACTGCTGCAACAGCAACGCCGCCTGCGTGCGAGTGCGCACACCCAGCTTGCGGAAAATCGCCGTGACATGGGCTTTCACCGTGGCTTCAGACACGCTCAGTTCATAAGCGATCTGCTTGTTCAGCAAGCCGTCGCACACCATGGTCAGCACGCGGAACTGCTGTGGCGTGAGGCTGGCCAAGCCGGCACTGGCGGCCTTCGCCTCGGCCGACAAGGCAATCGCTTCCGGGCTCTGCTGCGGCCACCACACCTCACCGTCGAGCACCAGGCGCACAGCTTGCTGAATGGTTTCCAGCGGGCTGGACTTGGGAATAAAGCCGCTGGCCCCGAACTCCCGCGAGCGCGCAACGATGGTCGGTTCTTCCTGGGAAGAAATCATCACCACCGGGATATGCGGATATTGCCCACGCAGCAACACCAAACCCGAAAACCCGTAGGCACCCGGCATGTTGAGATCAAGCAGGACCAGATCCCAATCGGTTTTCTCCGCCAGGCAGGCCTCAAGTTCGGCAATGCTGGCCGCTTCAACCAGCTTTACATCCGGGCCCAGCCCCAGGGTCAGGGCCTGCTGCAAGGCACTGCGGAACAAAGGGTGATCATCGGCAATAAGGATTTCAAATGCGGCCATGGTGAATCCTGTTTTTGTTATGTGGATACCCGCCAGGGGTAATGTCCAAGGCTCGGAACAGTACGTGCAGGGCGCAGGGTTGCCGCGCAAGCAAACCTGATATCGCAGAAAAGCGCACCAGCATGCCGAGCGCTGACGGGGTGGTCAAGCACGATGCTTTGCGGCACAGTTCGCAGCTTTGCCGACGAGAGCCTTAAATGCGAAGCCACGCCCTGCGCGCTGACCTGTTGATGCTAGTGACCGCCATGATTTGGGGCTCATCCTTTGTCGCCCAGCGCTTGGGCATGGATTCGATCGGACCGTTCCTTTATACCGGCCTGCGCTTTGCGCTGGCCGCGGTGATTCTACTGCCCGTGCTGCGTCTGCTGGAGAGCCGCACCAGAAACACTGCTGCGGTCGTACCGTTAAACCGTCAACTGCTGCGCGGCGGCGTGCTGATGGGCCTGGCCCTGGCGCTGGGGATCAACTTGCAGCAGGTTGGCCTGCTGTTCACCAGCGTGACTAACTCAGGCTTTATCACCGGCTTGTACGTGATTGTCGTGCCGCTACTCGGACTGTTTATCGGCCACAAGACCGGCCTGGGTATCTGGCTGGGAGCTTGCCTCGCGGTAGTCGGGATGTTCTTACTGAGCGTCGGCGAGGGCTTTCATGTGGCCTCCGGCGATTGGCTGCAACTGGCCGGCGCCTTCGTTTGGGGCGTGCATGTGCTGCTGGTGGGGTTCTTTGCCGGCCGTCATGACCCACTGCGACTGGCCTTGGTGCAGTTCATCACCTGCGCGGTGATCAGCCTGGTGCTGGCGCTGATCTTTGAAGAAATTCAGCTGCACGCGATCATCGCGGCAGGGCCTGCACTTCTCTATGGCGGAGTGATTGGCGTGGCCGTCGGCTTTACCCTGCAGGTGGTGGCGCAGAAAGACGCCATCGCCTCCCACGCCGCCATTATTCTCTCGCTGGAGGCGGTATTCGCCGCCATCGCCGGGGCCTGGTTGCTAGGCGAGTCACTGGAGCTGCGCGGCTACTTCGGCTGTGCATTGATGTTCGCCGGCATGCTACTGGCGCAGCTGTGGCCGAGAAAACTGGCCCCGCATCAGGCCGCTTAAAACCTGTCTTGCCGAGCCTGTGGTTACCCGGGCTCGGCAAAGCCGTTCGATGACGCCGGGCGGCTAGAGGAACTCGCGCAGGCGATCGTGCAGTGGATCATCCAGCGTTACCGCCCGCGGCGCCTTGGCGGCCAGGTAGTGCTGGCTGAAAACATCCAGATAGGCATTCAAACCATCAGCGGCGCGCTGGTCACCCGCCAGTTCCAAGCACAGGGCCGCGACTTCCGCGGTACAGAAGTGATCGTCACGTTTGGAGCGGCGCAGCTTGTAGCGTGACAGCTGCTCGGCCTGCAGGCTCAGCACCGGCAGGCTATCGAGGTAAGGGCTTTTGCGAAACATCTTACGCGCCTCGCTCCAGGTGGCATCCAGCAGCACAAACAGCGGCCGCTTGCCGGCATCCGGGCGCACCTCGCTGACCACCCGCTCGGCGGCCACATACTCACCCGGAAACACCAGATAAGGCTGCCACTGCGGGTCGCGCAGCAATGCTGGCAGGTCGGCATCGACCTCAACGCGTGACCAGCCAAACGCCGAGGTATCGGCCAGCACATCAGCAATCAGCCAACCGGTATTGCTCGGTTTGAGCGCCTCGACATCATGCATCAACAAGCACACCGCAGAGCGGGCCGCGATACGTGGCCGCCAGGCGCACAGACAGTGGGTCACCGCCAAGCGGCAATTATCACAGCGCACTGAGCGGCTGCCACGGGCGAGAAAAGGTTTGGCACTGCGGGCAATCCGCGCAGCCCGCAAACGCGCGACAGCGTGGCTCATCAGGCATTCACCTGACAGAAGAGGAAGGACGGCATGGGTGATCCTGGGTCGACAAGCGCGGCAGTCTAACAAAGCCCGCCACGCCTTATTCAACCATACGTCTTGCGCCGCCAGCGCCCACAACAGCGCAAGAGCCTGCGGACGAGTAAGATAGGCGCCACTGAACCTCTACCGGCGACTGCCGGTCAGAGGAGTCGAGACGACTTTGGAGAATCCCATGCTGCGTTTGACCAGCCTGACCCTGGCCTTGAGCCTGCCGCTGTTTGCCCAGGCGGCCACCCTGAAAGACTTTGAACTGAGTAAAGCCCTAGAACAAGTCGCGCGCGAAAGCAGCGTGGGTACACCACGGGCAATCAATGAAGACATTCTCGATCAAGGCTATACCGTTGACGGCAGTGAGCTGGTCAACCACCTCAGCGTGCGCAGCGAACATGCCGCCAAGATGCGCGGCAACCCCGATGTGGTGCGTGCGCAACTGGCCAATAGCGTGTGCCGCAATAACGGTTATCGCCAGCTGCTGGCACGCGGCGCGGTGCTGCGTTATGAGTTCAGTGAGTACAAAAGCAACCGCCCGGTGACCACCGAGCGCTTCAGTAAAGCCGACTGCGGCCTCTAAGCCGCCACCGCTGGCTTCGCGCGACACGGCTCAATCAGCCAGCGTCGCGCACGCCTCAGGGCTAACGCAGGCAGCGCGGGTCACCATGCCCCTGCACCGCCGCGAGTTCATCAGTATTGAGCAGCTCGCCCAAAGGTTTATCCAGCAACCCTGCCGCGGCTTCCAGCACATGCCCCCAGCTGGCGTGATTGGCGAACAACATGCCCGGCTCATCCAACGTGCCGCCGCGATTGCGGTAACCCAACACGCGACTCTGGCCACCATTACCCAGCAGCGGCCAGAGATGCCCGCGCGCCACTTCCGGGCGCATATGGGTGAGGAGCACACGCCGTGAACAGGCAGCGGGGAATAACTGCTCAACCCGCTCGGCAGCGGTGATCCCAGCCGCTTCCCAATGGTCACGCGGCTCACGGAAACGCCCGGGCTCCTGCAGATAGACCAAACGCCAGGCGCAACCGGCCTCACTGAGACGAACAGCCGCACGCTGCATTTCCGCCAGCTGATAGCTGCCGGTGGCGATCAAGAGCACAGGTTGCGCGCCGGGGTTCTCGGCCACGAGTAGAGCGCCGCCCTGCGCCAGCTGCTCGGCTTGCTCAGGGCTGAAGACATAAGGCCGCTCGCGTTTAGCAATCACCATGCATGCCAGTTGCCCCCGTGCCTGGTAGATGCCCGGCAACAGCGCCAACACCGAGTTATGGTCGGCCGGAAACACCACCCGGACCATGTCGCTCATTTCACCGAGCAAGGCCTCGCAGAAGGTGGTGTCCTGATGCGACTGCTGATTCTTACCGTTCTCCCAGGTGTGTGAGGTGGCCACCAGCGGCCAGCCCAGCCAGCCGGCCGGACGCCCGGCCTCTTTCTGCTGGCGGGCAAAGATGATGCGCTGACGCACCGCGCCGAGCATCTTCACGCAGAAGGCCTCATAACTCGCCACCAGGTTCAGGCCACCCTGATTGGCCAGGCAGGCAGACACCACCGCTTCTTCGTTGAGCGCAGTGATGATCGCGCCATCGAGCGCTTCCAGCGGGCTTTCCGGTGCGATAACACGATGCTTGAGCGCCTCGAGCACACCACCAAGACGGTTGCTGGCCAGCTCATCCGGGTTGCCGACCCGTGGGCGCAGCTGCGGGTTAGCACGCACCAGATCGACAAAGAATCGGTCCAGAGCCAGCATCGGCGAGCAGGCGCGCTGCTGATACTGCAGCGCAGGCAGCTGTGCCAACGACGGCTGGCGTTGTGCCAAGGGGTTGTCCCGCTCCAGCGCCCGCGTGCCTCGCGCCTCAAACAGCGCGCAGGCAGCACGCAGCTCATCCGGGGCGACCCACAGCGGCGCGGCATGCTGATTGAATAGCGCACGCGCGGCCTCATCGCTATGCGGGCTGGCTGGTAACGGCAGGTTATGCGCGGCATTGCTGCCGGCCCCATAAAAGCCGAAGCCTTTTAGTGTTTCAGCAATGCCATAGGGCATCGGCAGCGGGTAATTCAGCACACCGTCGCGCAGTTCCTGCACGCGGCGGCTCGTGCGCTGCTCCATTTCCCACAGCGCGCACACAAAAGCCGCCGGGTCGCGCCCATCGAAGCTCACCGGGTCAAAACTGCAATGGCGCAGGTGCTCGCG
This sequence comes from Pseudomonas sp. MIL19, assembly GCF_028680365.1. Taxonomy (NCBI): domain Bacteria; kingdom Pseudomonadati; phylum Pseudomonadota; class Gammaproteobacteria; order Pseudomonadales; family Pseudomonadaceae; genus Pseudomonas; species Pseudomonas sp. MIL19. Next base: position 26,150 of record NZ_JAPPVG010000003.1, read on the forward strand.
GAAATTATCCAGCCCGACAGGTGTCGCCAGCTCAGTGCGTTGTTCAATACGCCGGCCATTGGCGATCATCACTGGCAGGGCTAAACCACAGTCCTCAGCCCGCCACCAGCGTGGCATCCAATCACTGCCGCGCTGCTCCTCGGCCGCGCCATCGGAGAGAAACGCCACCAGTTTCTCGCCCGGCAACGGCAGGTGGGCGTATTGCAGCTCGGCAAAGCCCAGATAGCCGCCCTCGGCGATACCACCCGCCGTGTGCGGGTTAACGTGGCTGCCCAGCGGCGTGCTGACCTGACCGGCCGCGTTTTGCGCATAGCTGTAGAAATCCGCCACCAGCTGGCTCATGCCGGCCTCATCACAGGGGTAACGCTCAGCCTGTTCTGGATGCTGATTAGCCGTCAGCAGGTTGAGCGCCTCAATGGCCGCGACACAATGGCCCTGCCCCATCAACCAGCCGCGGGTCTCCCCCGTGAGGTTGTTCAGCGCCAGGTAGCCGGCATATGCCGGCACCATATTCAGCGCGCCCCCGGTATGGCCCTCGGGTGAGACCTTGAAGTCCTCTGCAACAAGCGCCACACCATCTAGGCGTACGCGCTGGGCATAGGTCATATGCACCACCAGCCACATCCCCGCCGCGCTCAGCCGATCCAGCGCGTGAAAGTGTCGGTAGACACTCGCCAGGTCCACCTGCAGCCCCGCCTGTACCAATTGGTGGGCCATGCGGTACACCGCCGCACACGTCTGCGGACTATGCTGTAACGGGCCATAACCGCGCTGCCAGGCGGCAAAGTCCGGCTCAAGGCGTGCATGCTTGGCCAACTCGCTGGCGCTGGGGAATAGCTGGGTCATAGAGGGCTCCGATGGTTTGACAACGTTCAGGCTTTTTCCCGTGACAATCGCGGCTGGGCTGGAGCTGCAACGTGTTTCGCGATGAAACGGCAACAGACCCTAGCGCAAGGGATTTAGGCAGATGCTGACCTGTATCAACACCCTCGTCCGCTGGTTAGGACAGCTTTAAGCACGACCCATTCAACTCCTTCAAGGATTAGCCATGGCCCTGCTCAACTTCCTCGGCGCGATTCAACAAGTCACCGGTTCCTGCTACCTGATTGAAAGCCGTGACGGTGCACGAGTTTTGCTCGATTGCGGCATGCGCCAGGGGCGCCGCGAAGAGGAAGACGGCAACCGCGCGCCGTTCGCCTTTGACCCGCACACGCTAGACGCGGTGGTAATTTCCCACGCGCACATTGACCATACCGGCCTACTGCCCAAGCTGGCGGCAGAGGGTTACCGCGGACCGATCTTTGCGACGGATGCGACCTGTGAACTGATGGAATTGATGCTGCTCGATGCCGCGTTTATCCAGGAGAAAGACGCCGAGTGGGAAAACAAGTGGCGGGCGCGCATGGGCAAACCCCCAATCCACCCGCTGTACACCACCGCTGACGCTGAGCAAGTCCTGAGCCAGCGCCGCCCGATGATCTGCGGCGAAAACCGCGAAGTGGCCAAGGGGGTCAACGTAACCTTCCACGATGCCGGGCATATTCTCGGCTCGGCGATTGTCGAAATAGAAGTGCAAGACCATCACCTGACTCGCCGCCTGGTGTTCTCCGGCGACCTGGGCAACACCTGCTCACCGCTGATGCAAGACCCCAGCACGCTGACGCAGGCTGATGTGGTGCTGCTGGAATCAACCTACGGCGATCGCGATCACCGCTGCAGCGAAGACACCCTGGACGAGCTGGCGGAAATTCTCCAGCAAGCCCATCGCGATGGCGGCAACGTGCTGATTCCCTCCTTCGCCGTCGGTCGCACTCAGGACCTGATCTATTACCTGGGGCGCTTTTATCAAGAAGGGCGCCTGCCGCAACAGGCGGTATTTCTCGACAGCCCCATGGCCATAAGGGCGAATGCCATCTACTCACGCTTTCAGGATCAGTTCGCCGCCGAAGACCGCGCGGCGCTGGCGGCCAAAAAGGTTAAGCGCATTGAAGACTGGCTGCCCATCCTGCATTGCACGCCAACCCCGGAAGACTCAATGGCAATCAACCGGATTAAAAGCGGCGCGATCATCATCGCGGGCAGCGGTATGTGCACCGGCGGGCGTATCGTCCACCACTTCAAGCACAACCTCTGGCGTGAAAACTGCCACCTGATTTTCCCCGGTTTCCAGGCTAAGGGCACCCTCGGCCGCAGCATTGTCGATGGTGCACAGAGCGTCAAAGTGCTCCATCAGCGCATCGCCGTAAAAGCCAAGGTGCACACCCTGGGCGGTTTCTCGGCGCACGCGGGGCAATCGCAACTCATTGATTGGGTCAGTCATTTCGGACACCACCCGGAGCTGTATCTGGTGCACGGGGAGCTGGAGAAGACCCAGGCTTTGCAGCTTGCCTTGCGTGAGCGCCTTAACTGGATCGCGAATATTCCAGAGCCTGGCGAACAAATCGCCCTCTGATGCGACCAGCCCCGGCAGCGCACGCGGTGGCGGCGCACAAAGCGTTAACTGCCAGGCATACTCAGGGCATGACTGAAGGGGTAACGCGAACTTCAGCCGGCAACCAAAAGGAGAAGTTGTATGCCCGATGAATCGGACGATTACCTGTCCCGGCATTTTCAGATCAGTGGCGTCGACCTGAACAGTAAAGTGCAAGAGCTGGCGAGCTTGGCCGCGCCCCCCAACAGCCCCAACATCAAGCTCTACCAGGCCATGCTCAGCACTGTGGTGCGCATGGCTCAAGCGGATCGCAACCGCTGGGATGCCAAAATCATGCAGCAAACCTTGCGCGAAATGGAGCAGGCCTTCAGCACGCTGGAGCAGTTCAAACGGCGGCGCAAAGTGACCGTATTCGGCTCGGCACGCACGCCAACCGATCACCCGATTTACAGCCTGGCCCGCGACCTCGGCGCGACGCTCGCCAAGCACAACCTGATGGTTATCACCGGTGCCGGCGGCGGCATCATGGCAGCCGCCCATGAAGGCGCAGGCCTGGAAAACAGCCTGGGGTTTAATATCACCCTGCCCTTCGAGCAAAACGCCAATGCCACCGTGCAGGGCAGCAACAACCTGCTGTCCTTCCACTTCTTCTTTCTGCGCAAACTGTTCTTCGTCAAGGAAGCCGATGGCCTGGTGCTTTGCCCCGGCGGCTTCGGCACCCTCGACGAAGCGCTGGAAGTGTTGACCCTGATCCAGACAGGTAAAAGCCCGCTGGTACCCGTGGTGTTACTCGACCAGCCTGGCGGCACCTTCTGGACCTGCGCCCTAGCGTTTATCCGCGAACAACTGCAAGACAACGGTTACATCCTGCCCAGTGATATGCATCTCGTACGCCTGGTGCACAGCGCCGAAGAGGCGGCCGAAGAAATCGCTCAGTTCTACAGCAACTTTCACTCCAGCCGCTGGCTCGAGGAACGCTTCGTTATCCGCCTTAACCATGCGCTGAGTGAAGCCGCCATGCAGCAGCTGAATAACGCGTTTCACGATCTGTGTACGGAGGGTGATTTCCAGCAGCAGGCGTACTGTGAGTCGGAGCAGGACGAACCCGAGCTTTGCCACATGACGCGCCTGGCCTTTGCCTTCAACGGCCGCAATCACGGGCGCTTACGCGAATTGCTCGACCTGATCAATCAGCCACACAACTGGGCGGAAAACGCCTGATTTGTCGCCCAGCCGATAGCCTGCGTGCAGTCTATCGGTAATCGCGGCTTAGCCGGCTAACAGGAAAGATCAGCCACACGGGTTTCAGTCCAGAAAGCATTTGCCTCCAGTACTGCTGCATCATCAGCGTGTAGAAGTAGGTAATGGGGAAACGGAAGGATTGATACAGGCTGACCGAGCCAGAACTGGCTGCGGCTTAATCGTCCAGAGCGCCTCGTAGCAAACGTCCAATCAACTCGGGCGGATAACCTCGATAGCTGAGAAAACGCCCCTGCTTGGCACGCTCACGCACGTCACGCGGCAGTTCACCGGCAAACTTGCGTTGCCAGGTTTCCTGCAAGTGTTCACGCCAGTCGATACCACTGTCGCGCAGAGCCTGCTCGACATCGCCACGCGCTAGACCGCGCTGCGTCAGTTCTTCACGGATACGCAGCGGTCCATAGCCAGCACGCGCCTTATAACTGACAAACGCTTCGAGGTAGCGCGCCTCAGACAACAAACCCTCTTCCGCAAGACGGTCGAGTGCTGCTTCAATCAATTCGTCTGGTGCACCACGGCTGCGTAGCTTACGCGTCAGCTCAACGCGGCCATGTTCACGCCGCGCCAGCAGATCCATGGCTGCCCGTCGCACTGCGACGGGGTTATCCAGAACAATGGACATGGACAAACCAATCAGACGTCAGCGTCAGCCAGGTCATCGGCCGTCGAGTTGGCCTTAACCGAAGGGCTTGCCACGAGCAACTTCTCGCGGATCAAGCCTTCAACAGTGCGTGCGATTTCCGGGTTGTCTTCCAGGTACTTGGCTGAGTTGGCCTTACCCTGACCAATTTTGCTGCCCTGATAGCTGTACCAGGCTCCGGATTTTTCCAGAAAACCGTGCAGCACGCCCAGATCGATGATTTCGCCGTTACGGTAGATGCCCTTGCCGTAAAGAATCTGGAACTCAGCCTGACGGAAAGGCGGTGCGACTTTGTTCTTCACCACTTTGACGCGCGTTTCGCTGCCGACTACTTCGTCGCCTTCTTTCACCGCGCCAGTACGACGGATGTCCAAACGCACCGAGGCGTAGAACTTCAGCGCGTTACCGCCGGTGGTGGTTTCCGGGCTACCGAACATCACGCCGATTTTCATACGGATCTGGTTGATGAAAATCACCAGGCAGTTAGCGTTCTTGATGTTACCGGTGATCTTGCGCAGCGCCTGACTCATCAGACGAGCCTGCAGGCCGACGTGCATATCGCCCATCTCGCCTTCGATTTCGGCTTTCGGCACCAGTGCCGCCACGGAGTCGATAACGATCACGTCGATGGCATTGGAACGCACCAGCATGTCGGTGATTTCCAGGGCTTGCTCACCGGTATCGGGCTGCGACACCAAGAGGTCATCAACATTCACACCCAGCTTGCCGGCGTATTCGGGGTCGAGCGCGTGCTCTGCATCGACGAACGCACAGGTGGCACCGAGCTTCTGCGCTTCGGCGATAACCGACAGGGTCAGGGTGGTTTTACCGGAAGACTCAGGGCCGTAAATTTCGACGATACGGCCTTTTGGCAGACCACCAATGCCCAGCGCGATATCCAGACCCAGCGAGCCAGTGGAGATAGCCGGAATGGCCTGGCGATCGTGATCGCCCATACGCATCACTGCGCCTTTGCCGAATTGCTTTTCAATCTGGCCTAAGGCAGCCGCCAAGGCGCGCTTCTTATTCTCGTCCATTTAAGTCCTCACGTAATCAAGAAGGGCCAGCTAGCGGCCACCAACAACTGTATAAGTAGACAGTATTATTCCACAGGGCAAGTCACCCGCCTACCCCGGGCTTGGATTTTCTTTCGCCAACAGGCGCAACAGCCCAGCCAGAGCGGCCTCAACCGTTTGTCGGCGAACTTCACCACGGTCACCCGAGAACTGGCGGCGCACACTGAAAATCTGTGCGCCATCGCCCCAGGCCAACCATACAGTGCCCACAGGTTTCTGCGGCGTGCCGCCATCGGGACCGGCCACACCGCTAACGGCCACGGCAAAACGCGCCCCGCTATTGGCCTGGGCCCCGCGCACCATGGCTTCGACAACCTCCTGACTCACCGCGCCAACGGTGGTGAACAGGCGTGCAGGCACCTCGAGCTGTCGGCTCTTTTGCTGATTGGAATAGGTCACGAAACCAGCCTCAAACCAGGCCGAACTGCCAGGAACCCGAGTAATGGCCTCAGCAATGCCGCCGCCGGTGCAGGACTCGGCCGTTGTCACCTGAGCCTTAGAAGCCAGCAGTTGCTCGCCTAACTCAGTCGCCAGGCGGGTCAGGGTTTGCTCATTCACAGTCATCTGCACTCCGGGGTTAAAGCCAGCCAGGCCGATACCGTACACTAGGCGCTTTTGGTGCGACACGTATGTTCGTGTCGTGCTTGGTCGGGAGCTTCCCCGTGACACCAAACCCTTTGCTATCAAAGGGTTGAAGTCAGAAGAAGCACAAGAACCTGGCTTTGTTAAGCCTAAAATGACCCGCTCGCGGGGATGCGCAATCCCTGCAAGTCAGGGAAAGTGCGTCTCAAATTCGGCTTAAACTGGCTAAAATTTGATCTAAAACGCCAAACAAAGAGCAATCTCGAACCCCGGGATTGTTACTAAACATTTCAAGAACCCCGAGGGTGAATTATACCCTCCGGGGTGCAATTCATCTCCTGGGCGACTTGGCTGTTTTGGCCCTCGCCACCGTCGAGAGACGCTGGAGGTGTCTTGTCCAAGCACGGAGCGCAAGCTCCGAATCGCATTGCTCAGCTCCGCTTACTTAGGGAGTACCGAGCCTGGCGTGTACCCGCCAGTTCACTAGATCGGCATGCGTCGGGGGCCAACCCTGGGGTGTGAAGCCCGATCCACAATGTCCCCTCTCGCAAGAGAAACGTAATCCGGTGACGGATAGCGTGGCGTCTCCGAATTGCACGGATACGCGGGGGCTAGTGACCCAACCCGCATGGCTAACACATGTGAATCGTCGACAGAACCCTCGTGACTAGTGACGGGCCTACGGCAATTATCGGCCCTAGCCAAAATGGCACAGCAGTTGGACATCGCCGTCGAAGCTGGCGATGCGGTACCTCAACAACTGTCGGGGGAGAGACGGAGCCTAAACGGGGAATCGATGCGACTCGGGGAACGTGGCAATCCCGACCACTCGCCTTGCTAGCACTATCGGCAAGGCAGGCAAACCGCAAGGGGAGCTGATGGGTGTGGGGAAGAGGAGGATGCAAGAAGCGAAGGGCTTCCTGTAACGGGTGGCATACCGGTTGAAACATCACCGGCAGGGGAAACCCTGGCTGACGTGCATCTGGTTTACGAGCGCAACAAGAGCCGCTGATTCCAGCGTAATAACGACCCTAGGGGTGGATTCTGCCCCTAGGGCAGAGTCCGTCCTGACGGTTGATCTACCTCAGGAGGACTGTATGAAAACGCAACCAGCAACACCGGTTACGTCTGCGTCCTTCGACGGAGTAATGAACTGGCACGATCTAGATTGGGCCAAGATTCAGCGCTCTGTTCGGAAAACGCAGCTAAAGATTGCGCAGGCAACACGGGAAGGCGACTGGCGCAGGGTTAAACGCCTGCAACGGATGCTGACCCACTCGTTGTGCGGTCGTTGTTTGGCCGTACGACGAGTCACGGAGAACCGGGGTCGCAAGACTCCGGGTGTCGACGGAGAAACCTGGGGTTCGCCCCATGCCAAACTCCACGCCGTGATGCGTCTGTCGAAAAAACGTGGCTATCGGCCCAAACCGCTGCGGCGGGTATGGATACCGAAACCCGGCAAGCAGGAAAAGCGCCCCCTGGGAATCCCGACGATGCTGGATCGGGCCATGCAGGCGCTTTATCTGCAGGCACTAGAACCCGCCATCGAAAGCACCAGTGATCCGAAAAGTTATGGCTTCCGGCCTGACCGTTCGACCGCCGATGCGATGGTTGAACTCTTCCACCTGCTGGCACCGCAAGCGGCGCCGGTCTGGATTCTGGAAGGGGACATCAAGGGATTCTTCGACAATATCAACCACGATTGGTTGTACCGGAATGTCCCGATGGACAGGACGGTGCTGCGCAAGTGGTTGAAGGCCGGGGTGATAGACCGGCGACAAATCATGGCTACGGAGGCTGGGACGCCGCAGGGCGGGATCATCTCCCCCTGCCTGGCAAACGCCACTCTTAATGGTCTGGAAACCTTGCTGAAAGGCCATCTGGCCCAGAGGCTTGGAATCAAAAAGGCCAAGAAAACCAAGGTTCAGGTGGTGCGTTATGCGGATGATTTCGTGATTGTGGCTGACTCGAAAGAGCTGCTGGAAAGCGAGATCAAACCCTGGGTGGAACAATTCCTGTCGGTACGAGGGGTTGCGCTATCTCGGGAGAAAACGCAGATCGTCAACATCATTAAGGGCTTTGACTTTCTCGGGTGGAACTTCAGGAAGTACGTGCCGAAATCACCGTATGGGAAGGCCAAGCTGTTGATCAAACCTTCGAAGAAAAACGTCTCGACGTTTTATCAGAAAGTGCGCGAGATCATTAAAAACAGCGGAGCCATGACGCAGGAAGCGTTGATCGGCCAACTGAACCCGGTACTGAAAGGGTGGGCACAATACCACTCCCCAGTCGTGGCAAAAGAAACCTTCAGTAAGCTGGATAGCCTTATCTTCTGGCGTATCTGGAGGTGGGCGAAGCGTAGGCACCCGAAGAAGCAGGCTGACTGGATCAGGAATAAATACTTCCAATCCATAGGCGGGCGGAACTGGGCGTTTGCGCATCCCTATAAGAATGGCAAAGGAGAGAAGCAATTCCGTCGGTTGTACAAGCTGGCGGAAACCGCAATCGTGCGCCACAAGCGTCTGCCGGGCGAATATCAGCCCTATGACGCGGAACACGAACTGAAGTGGGAGGCACTGAGGGTCCAACGGATGCAGCACAAGCTGCGTTATCGAGGACAAATTCTCAGTCTTTTCCGCAGACAGCGGGGCCTATGCGCCATGTGCGGGCAAGCAGTTAGCAAGGAAACTGGCTGGCACGACCACCACGTCATCAGGCGTGTGGACGGCGGTTCAGACATTCTGAGCAATCGTGTGCTGCTTCATCCCAACTGCCATGCGCTGGCCCACAGCCAGCAACTAAAGGTGAACCTGCGGCATAGCGGTCTGTAGTGCTAAGATCGCGCGCCATAGTTGCCGGCCAGCCATTTGGCTGGCTTTCCGTAAGCTTGAGCCGTATGCGGGGAAACTCGCACGTACGGTTCTTAGGGGGCCCTGGATCAGCAATGATCCGGGGCTACCCGACCGATTCAGCCGGACAGTTAAAACGATGAGCCAAAGCGACCTCAGTTCTCACACGCCCATGATGCAACAGTACTGGAGACTGAAAAATCAGCACCCAGATCAACTGATGTTCTACCGCATGGGCGACTTCTACGAGATTTTCTACGAGGACGCAAAAAAGGCCGCCAAACTGCTGGATATTACCCTGACGGCCCGCGGCCAATCCGCGGGGCAGGCCATCCCCATGTGCGGGATTCCCTTCCACTCACTGGAGGGCTACCTGGCCAAGCTAGTCAAACTTGGCGAGTCCGTGGTGATCTGCGAGCAGGTAGGCGACCCGGCCACCAGCAAGGGGCCGGTAGAACGCCAGGTGGTGCGCATTATCACCCCCGGCACCATCAGTGATGAGGCACTGCTCGATGAGCGGCGCGATAACCTGCTGGCCGCCGTACTGGGCGATGAGCGTCTGTTCGGTTTGGCCGTGCTGGACATCACCAGTGGCCGCTTTAGCGTGCTGGAGATCAAAGGCTGGGAGAACCTGCTGGCCGAACTTGAGCGCCTCAATCCGGTTGAGCTGCTGATCCCCGATGATTGGCCACAAAACCTGCCCGCCGAAAAGCGCCGGGGCGCAAAACGCCGTGCGCCGTGGGATTTCGAACGCGACACCGCGCACAAAAGCCTCTGCCAACAATTCGCCACCCAGGACCTCAAGGGCTTTGGTTGTGAAAACCTGACGCTGGCCATCGGCGCAGCGGGCTGTCTGCTGGCGTACGCCAAGGAAACTCAACGCACTGCCCTGCCGCACCTGCGCAGCCTGCGTCATGAGCGCCTGGACGATACAGTGATTCTCGACGGCGCAAGCCGGCGCAATCTTGAGCTAGATATCAACTTGGCCGGCGGGCGTGAAAACACCCTGCAGTCGGTCGTTGACCGCTGCCAGACCGCCATGGGCAGCCGCCTGCTGAGCCGCTGGCTAAACCGCCCGCTGCGCGACCAATCCATTCTCGAAGCGCGGCAGGAGTCGATCGCCTGCTTGCTGGAGCGCTATCGCTTCGAAACCCTGCAGCCGCAGCTCAAAGAAATCGGTGATCTAGAGCGTATTCTGGCGCGAATCGGCCTACGCAACGCCCGTCCACGTGACCTGGCGCGCCTGCGTGATGCCCTGGCCGCGTTACCGACCCTGCAAATGGCCATGGCCAATCTAGAAGCGCCTCATTTGACCAGTCTGGCGACGAGCGTCAGCACCTACCCGGAACTGGCCGAGCTGCTGGCAAAAGCGATTATCGACAATCCGCCGGCGGTGATTCGCGATGGCGGCGTGCTGAAAACCGGCTACGACGCCGAACTGGACGAATTGCAGTCGCTCAGCGAAAACGCCGGCCAGTACCTGATGGACCTGGAAACCCGCGAAAAAGCCCGCACCGGGTTGGCCAACCTCAAGGTCGGCTACAACCGTGTACACGGCTATTTTATCGAGCTACCGAGCAAACAGGCTGAATCTGCTCCGGCAGACTATATCCGCCGCCAGACCCTGAAAGGCGCTGAGCGCTTTATCACCCCCGAACTCAAAGAGTTCGAGGACAAAGCGCTATCGGCCAAGAGCCGCGCCCTGGCTCGCGAGAAATTACTCTACGACGAGTTGCTGGAGCGCCTGATCAGCCACCTCGGCCCGCTACAGGACAGTGCTGCCGCTCTGGCCGAACTGGACGTACTGAGCAACCTGGCTGAGCGCGCGCTGAATCTGGATCTGAACCGCCCGCGCTTTGTCGATGAGCCGTGCATGCGCATCGATCAAGGTCGTCACCCGGTGGTTGAGCAAGTATTGACCACGCCGTTTGTGGCCAACGACCTGAGCCTGGACGATGACACGCGCATGCTGATCATCACCGGACCGAACATGGGTGGTAAATCCACCTACATGCGCCAGACCGCACTGATCGTTTTGCTTGCGCACATCGGCAGCTTCGTCCCGGCAAAAAGCTGCGAGCTATCGCTGGTTGACCGTATCTTTACCCGTATCGGTTCGAGCGATGACCTGGCCGGTGGCCGCTCGACTTTTATGGTGGAAATGAGCGAAACCGCCAATATTCTGCATAACGCTACAGAGCGCAGCCTGGTATTGATGGACGAAGTCGGCCGCGGCACCAGCACCTTCGACGGCCTATCACTGGCCTGGGCGGCAGCTGAACAGCTGGCCAAGCTGCGCGCTTACACCCTGTTTGCCACCCATTACTTTGAACTAACCGTGCTGCCGGAAAGCCAGCCCATCGTGGCTAACGTGCACCTCAACGCCACCGAGCATAATGAGCGCATCGTATTCCTCCACCATGTACTGCCTGGCCCAGCCAGTCAGAGCTACGGCTTGGCCGTGGCACAACTGGCGGGCGTACCGAATGAGGTCATCCTGCGCGCCCGCGAGCATCTGGCACGCTTGGAAACCACTAGTCTGCCGCATGAGTTACCCGCCACACAGCCAGGTCAGACTGCGGCACCGTTGCAGAGTGATATGTTCGCCAGCCTGCCGCATCCACTGCAGGAAGAATTGCGCAAGATCAATCCCGATGATCTGACTCCGCGCAAAGCGCTGGAACTGTTATATACATGGAAGACACGCTTCTAACGCTATTGCGCGCGAACTGTTAGAATCGCGCGCATTTTTACGACTGCCCGACTTAAAGCCTGAGCCGTGGCCACCACCCCCTAGCCGCTAAAGCCCGCATAGAACGGGGCAGGCTGGCGCCCGAGGAGAGAATCAGACATGACCTTCGTCGTTACCGACAACTGCGTCAAATGCAAATACACCGACTGCGTAGAAGTCTGCCCGGTGGACTGCTTCTACGAAGGCCCGAACTTCCTGGTGATTCACCCGGATGAGTGCATCGACTGCGCACTGTGTGAGCCTGAGTGCCCAGCACAAGCGATTTTCTCTGAAGATGAAGTGCCGGAAGATCAGCAGGAGTACATCGAGCTGAACGCCGATCTGGCGGAAATCTGGCCGAATATCACCGAGAAGAAAGAGTCCCTGCCGGACGCCGAAGAGTGGGATGGCGTGAAGGACAAGCTGCAATACCTAGAGCGCTAGTACAGGCTCCTCGATTGCACAAAAACCCGCCTTGCGCGGGTTTTTACTTTTCTACAGGCAAAAAAAGGGGCGGTATTAACCGCCCACTCTTTTGTCCCTAGTCCCTGTATTTCCCAGCCCATCATCCTGATGAATCGCGCCTTGCGATGTCCTGATTGCCATCCTGACAACCTGTGCTTATCCGTCTGCACAGGTGTAATACTAGCGATCTTTACCGAGCTAACAATCGCCTGAAATGTAGCCGGCATCACCTAAACCTGCCCAATAAAAATATATAACTTATATAAATCATATAGTTATATTTTTAACAGGCATCTGACCGACCAAGCCACGCACCAAACGCTTACGCAACCTGTAAGCAATGGCTTACAGATGCTCTCGTATAAGTGATCAAGAACACCATCCAGTACGGCGCAAATACACCGTAACTTGATGACTGCCCAGGATAGCGGCTCATAAAAAACCCGGCAGAAGCCGGGTTGGATGTTCGTCATCACGCTCACTGGAACAATGAGTCACTCGACAGGCCGTTCTTTTCCAAGATCTCGCGCAAGCGCTTAAGGGCTTCGACCTGAATCTGCCGAACGCGCTCGCGGGTCAAGCCGATCTCCTGCCCCACCTCCTCCAGCGTACAGCTTTCATGACCACGCAGACCGAAGCGGCGAATCACCACTTCACGCTGCTTATCGGTCAGATCCGAGAGCCATTGATCGATGCTCTGTGAGAGGTCTTCAACCTGCAATAACTCGCAAGGGTCGGTCGGACGATCATCCGTTAGGGTATCGAGTAGGGTTTTGTCCGAATCCTGGCCCAGCGACACATCCACCGAGGACACACGCTCGTTCAAGCCGAGCATGCGTTTGACTTCACCCACCGGCTTCTCCAGTAGGCTGGCAATTTCTTCTGCAGAAGGCTCGTGATCGAGTTTTTGGGTCAGTTCACGCGCAGCTCGCAGGTATACGTTGAGCTCTTTAACCACATGAATGGGTAACCGAATAGTACGGGTTTGATTCATGATCGCCCGCTCGATGGTCTGGCGGATCCACCAGGTGGCATAGGTCGAAAAACGGAAACCGCGCTCTGGATCGAATTTCTCTACCGCGCGGATCAGACCGAGGTTGCCCTCTTCAATAAGGTCCAACAGGGACAGGCCACGGTTAACGTAACGGCGAGCAATCTTCACCACCAGGCGCAGGTTACTTTCGATCATGCGCTTGCGACCCGCGGGGTCGCCCTTCTGCGCCAAGCGCGCAAAGAACACTTCTTCTTCGGGCGTCAGCAGAGGCGAGAAGCCAATTTCGTTGAGGTACAGCTGAGTGGCGTCGAGCGCGCGGGTGTAATCAATATATTTGTGCTGTTTGCTGCTGGCGGTGGACGCCTTAGCGGTGCTGCGGGAAAGTGGCGCTAGCGCCTCGTTTGAGTCGTCGTCAAGGACAATAGCCGGCTCCATAAGGAGCACTTCATCATCAACATCAAACTCCGGCGCTTCTTTTTTATTGAGAGCCATTTTTGTTATTCCTTGCTGAGTTCGACAGCAAGCCCTAGCGCACCAACTCCCTGGTTGCACCGGGCCCGTCCTCCTACGAGTGGGGACAGGCTAGCGCAAGGTCAACGTTTAGGCAGATATTGCAGCGGATCTACAGGTTTACCTTGGCGGCGCACTTCAAAGTGAAGTTTGACCCGGTCGGTTCCTGTGGAACCCATTTCGGCAATTTTCTGCCCGGCCTTGACCTGTTGCCCCTCCTGCACCAACAGCCTGCGGTTATGACCGTAGGCGCTTACATAGGTATCGCTATGTTTGATGATTATCAACTCGCCGTAGCCCCGTAAACCACTCCCGGCGTAGACCACTGAACCATCAGACGCGGCTAAAACAGGCTGGCCTAATTCACCACCTATATCAATGCCTTTATTCAAACTGCCGTTTGAGGAAAAACGTCCGATAACCGCACCACTCGATGGCCACAACCAACCCGATGCAGAGCGCTGCGTAGGCGGTAACGCACTGATGCTTGGCGCAGTCTTGACCGGGGCTGGCGCTTGGATTGGCGCAGGATTGCTGCTAATCGGCGTGCTCGGTCGGCGGGCCGGCGCCACAACCACGGGCGCACTGGCCACCACTGGCGGGCGACTGGCAGGCTGCCCGTCAAAACGAATAACCTGGCCAACTCGAATCAAATACGGCGGCGCAATACCATTGCGCGCGGCCAGCGCCCTCCAGTCCCAGCCAAAACGGAAAGCAATGGAATACAGCGTATCGCCGCGCTTCACCTGGTATTGACCACTGCGAACCGGCTGACGCTGTGGAGCCTGACTGGCAGTACGGTCAACCACTTTGACGCCACCGGGCGGCGGACTCGCACAGGCACTCAACAGTACGCCCAGGACAAGGCCACTCAACAGGTTAAGAGCACTGCTGGCGCGAATCGGCAATTGAATGGCTGTGAAACTCACCTGCATCTCCCTCGGGTAAAACTGACTGCATTTAACAGGCGAGCATTGTGCCGCAATTATGGGTTATCGCCAGCGCTTTGCGGGCTGCGCCCGGCCAACCACTCCAGCGCCAGCACCAGCATGATGCCGGCAATAGCCAAGGTAATGGCCAGAAGAAGCTGCGGGTCCTGCCCGCTAATTTCAGCGAAGCGCTCAGGGCAGAGGTTCGTTTGCAGCAGTGGCACCTGCTCGCCATGGCTGTCGGTGCGCCACGTCAGGGTTTCCTTCCAAGGCCAGATTTTATTCAGTGAACCGATCATCAGCCCGGTGAGAAAAGCCAGGGTCAGGTCGCGCCAGCGCGTCAGAAGCCAGCGCAGAATACCGGCAAAGCTGACAATACCGACCAGACAGCCACTGGCAAAAATCAGTAATACGGTGACATCCAGCCCTTTTACCGCCGTCAGCACAAAGCTGTACAAGCCCAGCAAAACCAGAATAAAACTGCCAGAAACACCCGGCAGAATCATTGCGCAAATAGCGATAGCGCCAGCAAAGAACAGGCTCAGCGGGTCATGCCCCAACTGTAGCGGCGACGCCACGGTAATCCAGTAGGCGAATGCCGCCCCCAACGCCAGACTGACAATCCGCGTCCAGCTCCAGTGCTGAATCTCGCGCACGACCAGGTGAGTGGAAACCAAAATCAAGCCAAAGAAAAACGACCAAACGGGGATCGGCTGCTCGACCAACAGGTAGGTAATCAATCGCGCAAGACTGAGCACGCTGGTCATGACGCCCAGCAGCAACACCAGCAGAAAGGTCGCATTGGCGGCCTTCCAAGCCTCGGCAATGCGCCCGCGCAGCAACAGGCCGAGCGCCACCGGTATGCTCGAAATAGAACGCAGCAACTCGTCATAAATACCAGTAATAAAGGCCACGGTGCCGCCCGAAACACCGGGCACTACGTCGGCCGCGCCCATGGCAATGCCTTTGGCGTAAAGCAGGAAATACTTCTTCATGGGTCCATCCGCGAACAATCTAAGTCAGGCCAGGGGCCCGTTAAGCAAAGGCACAAAACGCACAGCATCGAGTACGTGCCGTGAGAAACCGTCTTCTTCACGGATGATCAGCATGAGTTCCTGCTCATCACCTGCACCAACTGGAATGACCAAGCGTCCGCCCGGAGCCAGCTGATCGAGCAAGGCTTGCGGCACATTGGCCGCCGCCGCCGTGACGATGATGCCGTTGTAAGGCCCGAGAGCATTCCAACCTTCCCAGCCGTCACCCCAGCGAAACACCACGTTGCGTAGGTTTAGCTGAAGCAGACGCTCCTTGGCCTTGTCCTGCAGATTCTGGATACGCTCGACACTGAACACCCGCTCGACCAACTGAGCCAGAATCGCCGTCTGGTAGCCTGAGCCCGTGCCGATTTCCAGCACCTTGTCCAAGGGGCCTGCGGCCAGCAGTAGCTCACTCATGCGTGCAACCATATACGGCTGCGAAATGGTCTGATTGCTGCCAATCGGCAGCGCCGTGTCCTCATACGCGCGATGCGCCAGGGCTTCGTCTACAAACAGGTGACGCGGTGTGCGGCGAATAGCCTCCAGCACATGGGCGTTGGACAACCCCTCCTCGTAAAGACGCTGAATAAGGCGCTCGCGGGTGCGCTGCGAGGTCATGCCAATACCGCGGTGCAAGTCATCCTGTTCACGGAAGATCACAACAGCCCCTCCAACCAGGGTTGCAGGCTGCTGAACCCTTCTTGAAACGTACGATCCAGCTGTAACGGCGTGACCGAGACGTAGCCCTGCATCACCGCATGGAAATCCGTGCCAGGGCCACCGTCTTCAGCGTCACCGGCCACCGAAATCCAGTAGCCCTCTTTACCACGCGGGTTGACCACCTTAACCGGCGCAGCAGCCCGCGCACGGTGCCCCAGACGCGTCAGCTGGATACCACGGATGTGCTCCAGCGGCAGGTTGGGGATATTCACGTTAAGCACAGTGCGCGGCGGCAGATCGAGCTGCTCGTGCGCCTCAACCAACTTGCGGGCGAAATACGCAGCCGTCGGCAGGTTATCCGGCAAACGTGAGAGCAAAGAAAAGGCAAACGCCGGACGCGCCAGGAAGCGCCCCTCCAGGGCAGCCGCTACCGTGCCGGAATACAGCACGTCATCGCCCAGATTAGCCCCTAGGTTGATACCCGACACCACCAGATCCGCCACATGCGGCAGCAAGCCATTAAGGCCCAGGTGCACGCAATCGGTGGGGGTACCGTTAAGGCTGATGTAGCCGTTGGGCAAGGTCGTCGGATGCAAAGGACGATCAAGGGTCAGCGAGCTGCTGGCACCGCTTTTGTCCTGATCGGGAGCAATCACTGCGCACTCGGCGTAGTCCGCTAACGCTGCATGCAGCGCAGACAGGCCTGGCGCAGCAACGCCATCATCATTGGAAATCAGAATACGCATGGGTTGTCCGTCTGCCCTGCAGGCAACAGATCGACAAGCTCGCGCACCAAGACGGTGGCGAAGCATCCAGCCGGCAGGACGAATTCCAGTTGCAAAATGTCAGGCTCGGGATAATGCCACGACAGGCCGCCAATGGGGAGGCGCAGGATACGCCGCTCATGAGTCATGCCCGCTTCTGCCAACCAGTCGACCAAGACAGCCTCGCGCGCAGCCAAGTCCTGCTCCAGTGCCTGGGCACTCCCTTCAGCCGCCGACACACCGGCGCCCCACAAAGGCCCGGTAGGGTGAAGATCAAGTATGGCCAAACGTGGGTCGGCGCACTCAGCCTCACCGGCAGGAAAAAAACTGCGACTGTCGGTGAAGGCCAGTAAATCACCCAGCAATGCCTGACTCCAAGTACCGGCTTTGACCCGCTCAGCCAACACTTGATTGAACAGATAACTGCGCGCCGCCGAAAGTACCCGCGAGCGCACATTGCGCTTCTCCGGCAGACTTTTGTTCGCTGCAAAATGCCGGGCATGGGCAACGTTACCGCCCTCATGACCGAAGCGCTGCAGGCCGTAATAGTTGGGCACGCCTTGAGCGGCGATCTGCGTCAGGCGCTGATCCAGCGCTTCACGGTCAGCTGCGAGCTGTGTCAGGCGCAGGGTAAAGCCATTGGCCGCATGGGCACCGCGTTGCAGCTTACGGGTATGGCGCTGCTGCTTGAGGATGCTCAGGCTGGCATCTTCGGCAGCGCTCAGGTCCGGGTTAGCCTTGCCCGGCAGGTGCAAGCTGAACCACTGACGGGTCAGCGCCTGACGATCCTTGAGACCGGCATAGCTGATTAGCCGCAACGGTACACCAGCGGCGCGGGCAATACGCTTGGCGGCCTCTTCCGTATTCAGCTCACGCTTTTCTACCCACAGCCACAGGTGCTCACCCTCGCTGGCCAGCGGGATATCCAGCACCTCATCGACCTGAAAATCTTCCGCCACGGCTTTAAGTACTGCCGTGCCGCAAGGCTCACCATGGGCGCGCGGCCCCAGCAATTGAAGTTCGTTCATTGCGCGACCAACAGCGCGACCGCATGCACCGCAATGCCTTCTTCACGCCCGGTAAAACCAAGCTTCTCGGTCGTGGTGGCTTTGACATTGACCTGATCCAGGCTCACTTGTAGGTCCTCGGCAATGCGTGCGCGCATGGTTTCGATATGCGGGGCCATCTTCGGCGCCTGGGCGACGATGGTGGCGTCGACATTGCCGACCTGCCAGCCCTTCGCGTGAATCAGCCCGAGCACATGACGCAGTAAGGCGCGACTGTCCGCCCCCTTGAAGGTCGGGTCGGTGTCGGGGAAGTGTTTGCCGATGTCGCCCAGCGCCGCCGCGCCAAGCAAGGCATCACTCAACGCGTGCAGCAGCACGTCGCCGTCGGAATGGGCCAACAGGCCAAACTGATGGGGGATTTGCACGCCGCCCAGGGTAATAAAGGCACCCTCGGTAAAGCGGTGCACGTCGTAGCCGTGGCCAATACGCATAAAGAACAACGCCCTGAAAAAGTCAGGGCGTGATTCTAACTGAAAGCAGCAGGCAGAAGCCGGCTTGCTGGCGAAGCAACATCGCTCGCCAGCGACGCCTCAGCCCAACAGCGCCTTGGCGTGATGACGCAGGTGGTCGTCAATAAAGCTGGCGATAAAGTAGTAGCTGTGATCGTAGCCGGGCTGCAGACGCAGGGTTAACGGATGCCCTGCCGCTTGCGCCGCGGCCTTGAGGGCATCCGGCTTGAGCTGATTTTCCAGAAAATCATCGCGATCACCCTGATCAATCAGAATCGGCAGCTTTTCCGTCGCTTCAGCCAGCAAGGCGCAAGCATCCCACTCACGCCAACGCGAACGCTCATCGCCCAGATAACGTGAAAACGCCTTCTCGCCCCAAGGGCAATTAACCGGATTGCTGATTGGCGCAAAAGCCGACAGCGACTGATAACGCCCGGGGTTGCGTAGGGCGCAAACCAATGCACCATGCCCGCCCATGGAGTGGCCGCTGATGCCACGTTTATCTGAAACCGGGAAGTTGGCTTCGATCAGTGCTGGCAACTCCTGCATCACATAGTCGTACATGCGGTAATGCCGTGCCCAAGGCTCCTGGGTGGCGTTCAGGTAGAAACCGGCACCCAGGCCGAAGTCCCAAGCCTTATCCGGATCATCCGGGACATCCGCACCCCGCGGACTGGTGTCCGGCGCGACGATGATCATTCCCAGTTCGGCCGCCAGCTTGTGCGCGCCGGCCTTCTGCATAAAGTTCTCATCGGTGCAGGTCAGCCCGCTCAGCCAATACAGCACCGGCAACGTACCACCCTGCTCGGCCTGCGGCGGCAGGTACACGGCAAACACCATGTCACAGCCCAGCACCGCAGAACGGTGCCGATAGCGCTTGTGCCAACCGCCCGCACTCTTCTGGCAGGAAATATTTTCCAAGGTCATGAGGCCTCCATTGGGCGGCCATGCAGCCGCCCAGCGTAATCAGAAGTGGATAACGGTACGGATGCTCTTGCCTTCATGCATCAGGTCGAAGGCCTTGTTAATGTCTTCGAGCGGCATGTTGTGGGTGATAAAGGTATCCAGCGGGATTTCGCCCTTCTGCGCCTTTTCCACATAGCCCGGCAATTCGGTACGACCCTTAACGCCGCCGAAAGCCGAACCGCGCCAGACGCGCCCGGTTACCAGCTGGAACGGCCGCGTGCTGATTTCTTGACCGGCACCGGCCACACCGATAATTACCGACTCGCCCCAGCCCTTATGTGCGCACTCCAGCGCCGCGCGCATCAGCTGCACATTGCCGACACACTCAAAGGAATAATCCACGCCGCCGTCGGTCATTTCGACGATCACTTCCTGGATCGGCTTGGCGAAATCCTTTGGGTTAACAAAATCAGTCGCGCCCAGCTCACGGGCGACCTCGAACTTAGCCGGGTTGATATCGACGGCAATGATCCGCGAGGCCTTGGCCATTTTCGCGCCGATAATGGCCGCCAGGCCGATGCCACCGAGACCGAAGATCGCCACAGTGGCGCCCTCTTCCACCTTGGCAGTATTGAGCACCGCACCGATGCCGGTGGTGACGCCGCAACCGAGCAGGCAGACCTTTTCCAGCGGTGCTTCTTTCGGGATCACAGCCAGGGAAACTTCCGGCAGCACGGTGTATTCGGAGAAGGTCGAGCAGCCCATGTAGTGATAAATCGGCTCGCCGTTGTAGGAGAAGCGAGTGGTGCCATCCGGCATCAGGCCCTTGCCCTGCGTCGCGCGTACCGAGCTGCACAGGTTGGTCTTGCCGGAGGTGCAGAATTTGCAGGTACGGCACTCGGCGGTATACAGCGGAATCACGTGGTCGCCGACCTGCACCGAGGTCACGCCCTCGCCAATGGCTTCAACAATCCCACCGCCTTCGTGGCCCAGCACTGCCGGGAACACTCCTTCGGAGTCCTCACCGGACAAGGTGTACGCATCCGTGTGGCACACGCCGGTGGCGACAATACGCACCAACACTTCACCGGCCTTGGGCGGCTCGACATCGATTTCAACGATTTGCAGCGGCTGGTTTGGAGCAAAGGCTACAGCGGCGCGGGATTTGATCATGATCGTTCTCCAGGGGGTTCAACAGTGCGGGGAGTCTAGATCAGTGCCATAAAAAGATTAATCTGTTAAAAAACAAAACATTCTTGCCGCACAGGGATAATCTGCCGGCAACCCTCTGAGAGAAACCGTTATGAACCGCTGGGAAGGTCTCGATGAATTTGTCGCCGTCGCCGAATGTGGCCAGTTCACCGCCGCCGCCGAACGCCTGAGCTTGTCGTCATCCCAGATCAGCCGGCAGATCGCCCGCCTGGAAGAACGCCTGCAGACTCGCCTGTTCTACCGCAGCACCCGCCGCGTAGCACTGACCGAAGCCGGGCAAACCTTCCTGCAACATTGCCAGCGCCTGCAGGACGCACGCGAAGAAGCGCTGCGCGCCGTCGGCGATTTGGGCAGTGAACCCAAGGGCCTGCTGCGTATGACCTGCGCAGTAGCCTACGGCGAACGCTTTATTGTGCCGCTGGTCACCGAGTTTATGATCCAGCACCCGCAATTGCGGGTGGATATCGAGTTGACGAACCGCACCCTCGACCTGCTGCACGATGGCCTGGACCTGGCTATCCGCCTGGGGCGCTTGCAGGATTCGCGCTTGGTGGCCGCAAGGCTGGCTTCGCGACAACTGTACCTGTGCGCCGCCCCCGGCTATCTGCAGCGCTATGGCCGGCCACACTCGCTGTCCGAGCTGAGCCAACATAATTGCCTGATAGGTAGTTCGGATATGTGGAGCTTTCAGACCAACGACCGGGATACCAGCATGCGGGTACAGGGCAACTGGCGCTGCAACAGCGGCCAGGCGGTGCTGGAAGCCGCGTTGCGCGGGGTGGGCTTGTGCCAACTGCCGGATTACTACGTGCTGGAGCATCTGCGCAGCGGCGCACTGGTTTCATTGCTGGATAACCAGCAGCCACCCGACACCGCCGTATGGGCGATCTACCCGCAGCAGCGGCACCTTTCGCCCAAAGTGCGGCAGCTGGTGGACTTTCTTAAGCAGGGGCTCGGCGAGCGCCGCGAATACCGCAAGGACTGAGCTAGCAGCGCCCTTGCCAGAGCAGGCTAAGGCCCTGCAGGTCTTCTGGGCGGGTGACTTTGAGGTTATCTGCACGACCTTCAATAAGCCGCGGCGCCTGCCCCGTCCACTCCATAGCAGAGGCCTCATCGGTAATTGCCACACCGGCAATCAGCGCATCAGCCAGCGCGCGCTGCAACTCACCTAGGCGGAACATCTGCGGGGTAAAAGCCTGCCAGATGGTCGAACGATCAACTGTAGCCTGCACACGACCATCAGCACCCGCCCGTTTAAGCGTGTCGCGGGCGGGTACAGCGAGCAACCCACCCACCGGGTCATCGGCCAACTCGGCAAGCAATAAATCCAGGTCACTGCGAGCCAAATTCGGCCGCGCGGCATCATGCACCAATACCCAGTCTTGATCCTCAGCGCCCAATTCATTCAAGCGCAGCAAACCATTGAGTACTGAGTCAGCGCGTTCGGCACCACCGTCAGCCCGCTGAATGCGCGGGTCACTGGCACAGGCCAGCGTTGGCCAATAGGGATCGTCGGTCGCCAGACTGACCACCACGCCGCGTAATTGTGGGTGCTCAAGAAAGCACATCAGGGTGTGTTCAATAATGCTTTTGCCGGCCAGCTGCAGGTACTGCTTGGGCCGATCGGCACGCATCCGGCTACCGATGCCAGCAGCTGGGATCAGCGCCCAGAAAGGGGGAAATTCGTGGCTACTCATTCAGCCAACTGATAGAGGGTTTCACCCTCTTTAAGCATGCCCAACTCGTGTCGCGCACGCTCTTCGACGGTCTCCATACCGCTTTTCAACTCCATAACCTCAGCCTCGAGAATCCGATTACGCTCTTGCAGCTGTTGGTTTTCACCTTGCTGATCGGCAATTTGCTGCTGTAACTGGGCCACCTTCGCCAAGCTGCCATCACCCACCCACAGGCGATACTGCAGGCCTGCCAGCACGGCAATCAGCACGATAAACACCCAGTAAAAATTATTGCGCATAGCGAAAAAGCTTCCGAACGTAAAAGGGGGCGACTCGCGCCGCCCCCTTTTACCATGCCTTGAGTGATCACTGAAAACATCGCGAGCGAAGACTAGTGCCGAACCCGCTCCCGGCGGGCAACGGCATCAGCCACATCCATGTGGGCCACAAGGCGCAACGCTGTAACGTCAAACGCAGCGGCGTTTAGCCACGGAACTCGGCGCGGCCCTTGTACGGAGCTTTAGCACCAAGCTGCTCTTCGATACGCAGCAGCTGGTTGTACTTAGACACACGATCCGAACGGCACAGCGAACCCGTTTTGATCTGGCCAGCAGCAGTACCCACGGCCAAGTCGGCAATGGTGCTGTCTTCGGTTTCACCCGAGCGGTGCGAGATCACGGCAGTGTAACCCGCTGCTTTGGCCATCTGGATGGCTTCCAGCGTCTCGGTCAGGGTGCCGATCTGGTTGAACTTGATCAGGATCGAGTTACCGATTGACTCGTCAATACCGCGCTTGAGGATCTTGGTATTGGTCACAAACAGGTCGTCGCCAACCAGCTGAACCTTGTCACCGATCTTGTCGGTCAGGACTTTCCAGCCCGCCCAGTCAGACTCGTCCATACCATCTTCGATGGAAATGATCGGGTAACGCTCGGACAGACCGGCCAAGTAATCAGCAAAACCCTCGGCGTTGAAGACTTTGCCTTCGCCAGCCAGGTCGTACTGACCATCTTTAAAGAACTCGCTGGAAGCGCAGTCAAGCGCCAAGGTAACGTCATCACCCAGGGTGTAGCCGGCATTGGCCACAGCTTCGGCGATGGCAGCAAGGGCGTCTTCGTTAGAAGCCAGGTTCGGTGCGAAACCACCTTCATCACCGACAGAGGTGCTCAGGCCACGGGCTTTGAGTACCGCTTTGAGGTGGTGGAAAATCTCGGTACCCATACGCAGTGCGTCAGAGAATGTCTTGGCACCGACCGGCTGCACCATGAATTCCTGGATATCAACGTTGTTATCGGCGTGCTCGCCGCCGTTGATGATGTTCATCATCGGGACCGGCATCGAGTAAACGCCTGGAGTGCCGTTTAGATCGGCGATGTGCGCATACAACGGCACGCCTTTGGCCTGAGCAGCTGCCTTGGCCGCGGCCAGGGATACCGCGAGGATGGCGTTGGCACCCAGGGTGGCTTTGTTCTCAGTACCGTCGAGCGCAATCATGGCCTGATCCAGCGCTTTCTGGTCGATGGCATCTTTACCCAGCAGCAGGTCGCGGATCGGGCCATTGATATTGGCCACGGCCTTCAGTACGCCCTTGCCCATGTAACGGCTCTTGTCACCATCACGCAGTTCCAGCGCTTCACGCGAACCCGTGGAGGCACCGGACGGCGCACAGGCGCTGCCAACGATACCGCCTTCAAGAATTACATCGGCTTCCACAGTCGGGTTACCACGGGAGTCGAGAACCTCACGGCCTTTGATGTCGACGATCTTTGCCATTGCGTGTAGCACTCCAAAAAATTGACGAAAAAGGTAGTACTGAGATGCACACTTATTGCGCACTGAAGGCTAATCCAGCGCACAATATGTACCGACTATTCAGCCAGATTGTATACAAAGCGCACTTTACCGGAGAATTACCGTTTCAGGCAGTCTCAATCGGCGCAAAACTCTTTATCAAGTCATCCAACTGCTTAAGCTGGGTGAGGAACGGCTCCAGCTTGTCCAAGCGCAGGGCGCAGGGGCCATCGCATTTGGCGTTATCTGGGTCCGGATGGGCTTCCAAAAACAGCCCCGCCAGGCCTTGGCTCATGCCGGCTTTGGCCAGATCGGTGACTTGTGCACGACGACCACCGGCAGAATCGGCGCGACCACCCGGCATTTGCAGCGCGTGGGTGACGTCGAAGAATACCGGGTAGTTGGTCTGCTTCATGATGCCGAAGCCGAGCATGTCCACCACCAGGTTGTTGTAGCCGAAGCTGGAACCACGCTCGCAGAGAATCAGCTGGTCATTCCCCGCCTCTTCGCACTTGGCCAGGATGTGCTTCATCTCTTGGGGCGCGAGGAACTGGGCCTTCTTGATATTGATCACCGCACCGGTCTTGGCCATGGCCACGACCAGGTCGGTCTGCCGTGAAAGAAACGCCGGCAACTGAATAATGTCGCAGACATCAGCCACGGGCTGGGCTTGATAGGGCTCATGTACGTCGGTGATCACCGGCACGCCGAAGGTCTTTTTGATTTCCTCAAAGACCTTCATGCCTTCTTCCAGGCCAGGGCCACGGAATGAGGTCACGGACGAGCGGTTGGCCTTGTCGAAGCTGGCCTTGAACACGTAGGGAATGCCGAGCTTCTCGGTAACTCGCACATACTCTTCACAGGCACGCATGGCCAGATCGCGGGATTCGATGACATTGATGCCACCGAACAGCACGAAGGGCTTGTCGTTGGCGATTTCGATGTCGCCAACCTTGATGATTTTCTGCGCCATATCCTTATGCCTTCTTAGCTTTCTGGGCCAACGCGGCAGTGACGAAGCCACTGAACAGCGGGTGACCGTCACGCGGCGTGGAGGTGAATTCCGGGTGGAACTGGCACGCCACGAACCACGGATGATCCGGCGCCTCGACCACTTCAACCAGCGCGCCGTCACCGGAGCGACCGGTAACTTTGAGCCCAGCTTCAATGAGCTGTGGCAGCAGGTTGTTGTTCACCTCGTAACGATGACGATGACGCTCGACGATCACATCTTTGCCGTAGCAGGCGCGCACTTGCGAACCGGCCTCCAGCTGACAGTCCTGAGCGCCTAAACGCATGGTCCCGCCGAGGTCAGAAGCATCGGTACGCTGCTCGGTTACACCGGTCGCGTCTTGCCATTCGGTGATCAAGCCGACCACTGGATGCTGGCTCGTGGTGTCGAACTCAGAAGAGTTGGCATCGCTCCAGCCCAGCACATTACGAGCGAACTCGATGACTGCGACCTGCATACCCAGGCAGATACCCAGGTAAGGAATTTTGTTTTCGCGAGCGTACTGAACCGTGGTTATTTTGCCTTCCACGCCACGCAGGCCAAAACCGCCCGGTACCAGAATCGCATCCACACCTTCGAGCAACGAGGTGCCTTTGTTTTCGATATCTTCGGAGTCGATATAACGCAGATTGACCTTGGTGCGGTTCTGAATACCGGCATGACTCATCGCTTCGATTAGCGACTTATAGGCATCCAGCAACTCCATGTACTTACCGACCATGGCGATGGTGACTTCGTGCTCTGGATTCAGCTTGGCATCAACCACGCGATCCCACTCAGACAGATCAGCACTGTTGCATTCCAGGCCAAAACGCTCGATGACAAAATCATCCAAACCCTGAGCATGCAGGACACCCGGAATCTTGTAGATGGTGTCGACGTCTTCCAGGGAAATCACCGCACGCTCTTCAACATTGGTGAACAGCGCAATCTTGCGGCGCGAAGACACATCAATCGGATGGTCAGAACGGCAGATCAGCACGTCCGGCTGCAGGCCGATGGAGCGCAACTCTTTTACCGAATGCTGAGTCGGCTTGGTCTTGGTCTCACCAGCGGTGGCGATATACGGCACCAACGTCAGGTGCATCAGCATGGCGCGCTTGGCACCGACTTCCACACGCAACTGACGGATCGCCTCAAGGAACGGCTGCGACTCGATGTCGCCAACCGTGCCACCAATTTCGACCATGGCCACGTCGGCATCGCCAGCACCCTTGATGATGCGGCGTTTGATCTCGTCGGTAATGTGCGGAATGACCTGAATGGTCGCGCCCAGGTAATCACCACGGCGCTCACGGCGCAGCACGTCTTCGTAGACGCGACCGGTGGTGAAGTTGTTGCTCTTGGTCATCGTGGTGCGGATAAACCGCTCATAGTGGCCCAGATCAAGGTCAGTCTCAGCGCCGTCGTGGGTGACGAACACCTCACCGTGCTGGAACGGGCTCATGGTGCCCGGATCGACGTTGATGTAGGGATCCAGCTTGAGCATCGTGACCTTCAGGCCCCGCGCCTCCAGGATAGCCGCCAATGAAGCCGAGGCGATGCCTTTCCCCAATGAAGAAACAACACCACCCGTGACGAATATGTAGCGCGTCATGAAGAACCCTAGAAGTCTGCGTTTAAGCGGCAAGTGCCGCCGAGGAAAGCGAAGGAGTACCCAAGCCACTTGTTGCAGCAACTGCAATAAGCTAGCCCTGTCGATTCCCAAGGGAGTCAACAAAAGCACTAGTAAGACGGGAGCGTAGTCTACCGGAAAGGGCTTATCAGCTCAAACCTTGATCGCTCGTCGGCGGCTGCCAATTTAATTGCCAGCTGCCATCGTGCGCACCTTGCAGTCCTGGCAGATTGGCGACGGCCACCACACGGCCATCCAAACGCATCAATGGCAGGCGATCACGGACAAAAACCGGCACCCGCAATTCATTGAATAAGCGCTTTAAGTCGCGATGCCCGCGCCCGAGCACCTGAAGCTGATCGCCTGCGCGCCGGTAATCCAACTGCCACGCACCCGCTGGCAACACCCCATCAATGCGCACACTGCCATTACCCGGCAACACCATACTCTGGCCACCCGGAATCGTAATCTTGGGCGCGGCAGGTGATCGCAACCAGTCTCCCGCCAGCCACCACAAACGCTGATCACTGCGGCGCAACTCCCCCGCCGCAAGCCTCCATAACGGCGCGGCATCCACCGCTGCATCACGCAGCGCCTGCCAACCCGCCCAATGTTCGCTATCGGGCATCGGCGTTAACGGCCGCAACCAGTAACGCAGCGCGTTACGCTGACGCGCCTCACTTAAGTCACGCAGAGCCGGCAGCGCCAGACTTGGCAATGCCAGCCAGGCAAACTCATTAGGCGCCTCAGCCGCAGCGACATCCTGCTGCGCCAACTCATCCAGCAACTGCCCCGCCTCACTCAGGTGCGCCGCACTACGCGACAGGCTGACCAACGCCTGCGGCCAACGCTTGAACAATGGCGGCAACACCTGACGACGCAAATAATTACGCGAGAACCGTTCATCGGCATTTGATGGGTCTTCGACCCAGCTCAATTGCTGCTTGTGGGCATACGCCAACAGCTCAGCACGCGAACAATTCAGCAGTGGCCGAACCAGGCGCCCCGCACCCAATCCGCGACTCACCGGCATGGCCGACAGACCTTGCACGCCAGCACCGCGCAACAGACGAAACAGCAGGGTTTCTGCTTGATCGTCGCGATGCTGTGCGGTCAGCACGACATCACCAGGTGCAAGACGCGCAGCCAGCGCTGCATAACGGGCATCGCGAGCAGCCCGTTCAAGGCTGGCGCCCGGTGCGACCTGAACATATTCGATCTGTAGCGGCAGAGACAGCTCCGCGCACAGCTCACGGCAATGCGCGGGCCAGGCATCGGCCGCAGCCTGTAAGCCATGATGAATATGAATAGCGGAAAGTGGCGGCAGCGCCTCGCGCTGCGCGAGGCTGGCCAGCAGGTGCAACAGCACCGTGGAATCCAGCCCGCCGGACAAGGCGATATGCCAAGCCGGCGCGCTGCGCCAGGGCGCCAGAGATTCCAGCAACCTGGCGCTCAAGGTCATTTAAGCGATGCCGTAGCTCATCAGACGCTCATAACGACGCTTCAACAAAGCCTCGGTGTCGAACGTCTTAAGCATGTCCAGCTGACCTAGCAACGCCTGGCGTACCGATTCAGCGGCAGCCGCTGGATCAGCGTGCGCACCACCAAGCGGCTCGCCAATCACCTGATCAACAATACCCAGGCCTTTCAGACGCTCAGCGGTAATGCCCATCGCCTCAGCGGCATCCGGCGCCTTGTCTGCGGTTTTCCACAGAATCGAGGCACAACCTTCCGGCGAAATCACCGAATAGGTGGAGTACTGCAGCATGTTCAGTTGGTCGCACACGCCAATCGCCAAGGCACCACCGGAACCACCTTCACCAATTA
Organism: Pseudomonas sp. MIL19; assembly: GCF_028680365.1. Lineage (NCBI taxonomy): Bacteria > Pseudomonadati > Pseudomonadota > Gammaproteobacteria > Pseudomonadales > Pseudomonadaceae > Pseudomonas > Pseudomonas sp. MIL19. The sequence goes on from NZ_JAPPVG010000003.1 coordinate 54,633, forward strand.
CAGTGGCAATGATCGGGGTTTTCAGGCGTGCCATGACACGCAGGTTCCAGGCAATCGCCTCGCTCTGGTTACGTTCTTCGGCGTCGATACCTGGGTATGCGCCCGGCGTATCGATAAAGGTCAGGATCGGCATTTTGAAGCGCTCAGCCATTTCCATCAGGCGACAGGCCTTGCGGTAGCCTTCTGGACGCGGCATACCGAAGTTGCGACGTACTTTCTCGCGCACTTCACGGCCTTTCTGGTGACCGATGACCATCACCGGCTCACCGTCCAGACGCGCCACGCCACCCACCAGAGCAGCGTCATCAGAGAAATGACGATCGCCATGCAGCTCATCAAATTCAGTAAAGATGTGCTGCAAGTAATCCAGGGTATATGGACGGCGCGGATGACGCGCCAGCTTGGCGATTTGCCAGCTGCTCAAGTTGCCGAAAATAGTTTCGGTCAGCGAGCTGCTCTTGTCCTGAAGACGAGCGATTTCATCAGTGATGTTCAACGAGTTGTCGTTACCGACCAGGCGAAGCTCTTCGATCTTGGCTTGCAGGTCGGCGATCGGCTGTTCGAAATCGAGAAAGTTCGGGTTCATAGTCATCCGTCTTGCGTCGACGGCCAAGTGGCCGGGAGCTGTATCCGTTATCGCGCCCTACCTTATAGCAGCAGGCGCATTCAGGTCGACACCCGGTTCTGCACGAAATTTTTCAATGCAGAACCCACTGGGCATCACGACCAACCAGCGAGGCCTAGGCCTCGCAAATCAGCGGTAGTGCAAAAAGACGTTGTCGCGGCCGAACTGGTCACGCAATGCTTGAATCAGACTGTCAGCCGGCTCGATTCGCCAGCCCTCACCAAACTGTAACTGCGCCTTGGCATCGATGCCGCTGTAGTCGACAGTGATCGGACACGCGCCACGATAGCGACCACACAACTCGGCCAACCAACGCAGGCGATCACCCTGCAAAGCACTACTGGAGACTTTAATCCGCAAGCTGTCAGCCAAGCCAGTTCGCGCCTCCTCAAGACTCATCACCCGCTTAGCGCGCAGTCGTAGGCCGCCTGAGAAGTCATCATTACTCACCTCCCCTTCCACCACCACCAAAGCATCGGTTTGCAGCAGCGCTTGTGCGGTATTGAACGCCTCGGCAAACAACGAGGCCTCGATCCGCCCAGAGCGGTCATCGAGGGTGATGAAGCCCATTTTGTCGCCTTTTTTGTTCTTCATCACCCGCAGGTTAACCACCAGCCCGGCAATCGTCTGATCCCCCCGCGCAGGCTTAAGGTCGACAATGCGCTGACGGGCAAAGCGCCGCACCTCACCTTCATATTCATCGATCGGATGGCCAGTCAGGTACAGACCCAGGGTGTCTTTCTCGCCTTTAAGGCGCTCTTTCAGCGTTAGATCACGGGCCCGCAGATGATTGAGATAGACATCGGCCTCGGCATCAGCAAACACCCCGCCGAACAGGTCCATATGGCCACTGTCATGGCTACGCGCGGTTTGCTCGGCAGCCTGCACCGCCTCTTCCATCGCCGCCAGCAACACCGCGCGATTGCGGTCGATATTGGCTTTATAGGCTTTCAGCTCTTCATGGAAGTGCGGCCCCAGACGATCCAGCGCGCCGCTGCGAATCAATGCTTCAAGGGTGCGTTTATTGATGCGCTTAAGGTCAACCCGCGAGCAGAAGTCGAACAGGTCCTTGAACGGACCGTCCTGACGCGCCTCGACAATGGCCTCCACTGGCCCTTCGCCGACGCCCTTGATCGCCCCAAGGCCGTAAACAATCCAGCCCTCGTTATTGACCGTGAACTTGTACTCAGAGATGTTCACATCCGGCGCATCGAGGCGCAGCTTCATGCTGCGACATTCCTCGATCAGGGTGACCACTTTATCGGTGTTGTGCATATCTGCCGACAACACCGCCGCCATAAAGGCCGCTGAGTGGTGAGCCTTAAGCCAGGCCGTCTGATACGACAACAAGCCATAAGCGGCCGAGTGCGACTTGTTAAAGCCGTAACCAGCGAATTTTTCCACCAGATCGAAGATGTTGCCCGCCAGGTTCGCGTCGATACCGTTATTGGCGCAACCCTCGATAAAGCCGCCGCGCTGCTTGGCCATCTCCTCGGGTTTTTTCTTACCCATGGCGCGGCGCAGCATGTCCGCACCGCCGAGGGTGTACCCGGCCATCACCTGAGCAATCTGCATCACCTGTTCTTGATACAGAATGATGCCGTACGTCGGCTTGAGCACCGGCTCCAGGCCCGCGTACTGGTAGTCCTGATGCGGATAGGAAATCGGCTCACGACCGTGCTTACGGTTGATAAAGTCGTCCACCATGCCCGACTGCAGCGGCCCCGGACGGAACAGGGCCACCAGGGCGATCATGTCTTCCAGGCAGTCCGGCTTGAGCTTTTTGATCAGCTCTTTCATGCCGCGCGATTCAAGCTGGAACACCGCGGTGGTTTCAGCCTTCTGCAGCATGCTGAACGTCGGTTTGTCGTCCAGCGGGATAAAGTCGATATTCAGGTCAGGCAGGCCCTGCTTGGCCTGCTCGCGGTTGATGGTTTCCATCGCCCATTTGATGATGGTCAGAGTACGCAGGCCGAGGAAGTCGAACTTCACCAGGCCGGCAGATTCCACGTCATCTTTATCGAACTGGGTGACCAGGCCACCGCCTTCGTCATCGCAGGCAATCGGCGAGAAGTCAGTCAGCTTGGTCGGCGCGATTACCACACCACCCGCGTGCTTACCGGTACCGCGACAAATACCTTCGAGACGAAGCGACATCTCCCAGATCTCGCGGGCGTCCTCATCGACCTTGAGAAAGTCGCGCAGCGGCTCTTCCATCTCGTAGGCTTTTTCCAGAGTCATGCCGACTTCGAAGGGGATCATCTTCGACAGGCGATCTGCCAGGCCATAGGACTTACCCTGGGCCCGCGCCACGTCACGCACCACCGCCTTGGCCGCCATGGTGCCGAAGGTGATGATCTGGCTTACCGCGTTGCGACCGTATTTTTCGGCCACGTAGTCGATCACCCGGTCACGACCGTCCATGCAAAAGTCGACGTCGAAGTCGGGCATGGAGACCCGTTCCGGGTTGAGAAAACGTTCGAACAGCAGGTCATAGGCCAGCGGGTCAAGGTCGGTGATCTTCTGCACATAGGCCACCAGCGAACCGGCACCCGACCCACGGCCAGGACCGACCGGCACGCCGTTATTCTTCGCCCACTTGATGAAGTCCATTACGATCAGGAAGTAACCGGGGAAGCCCATCTGGATGATGATATCCAGCTCGAAATTCAACCGTTCAATGTAAACCTGGCGCTTTTCTTCATAGTTCGGTGTGGTGTCTTTCGGCCACAGCACCGCCAGGCGTTCCTCAAGCCCCTCGAAGGAAACCTGACGGAAGTACTCGTCCATGGTCAACCCAGCCGGTACGGGGAAGTCCGGTAGGAAGTACTTGCCCAGCTGAACCTCGATATTGCAGCGCTTGGCAATCTCGATGGTGTTTTCCAGCGCTTCCGGCAAATCACTGAACAGCGCAGCCATTTCCTCCGGGCTCTTCAGGTACTGCTGGTCGGAATAGGTGCGCAGCCGGCGTGGGTCGTCCAGGCTGCGGCCCTCGCCAATACACACGCGAGTCTCGTGGGCGGCAAAATCATCTTCTTTGATAAAGCGCACATCATTGGTCGCCACCAGCGGCGCACCGAGCTTGTCGGCCAGCGCCACCGCCGCATGCACGTGCTCTTCATCGTTGACCCGGTTGGTGCGCTGCACTTCGAGATAGAAGCGCTCAGGAAATACCGCCATCCACTCCTGCAGCAAGGCCTCGGCGGTGGCCTGCTCGCCATCCAGCAGGGCATGACCAACCTCGCCTTCCTTGGCGCCGGACAACGCAATCAGCCCCTCGGCGGCGGCCTTGACCCAGTCGCGCTGAATGATCACCAGATCATTACTCTGCCCTTCACTCCAGCCCCGCGAGACCAGTTCGGTGAGGTTGCGATAACCCTTGGCGTTCATCGCCAACAGGGTCATGCGGCTCAGCGGACCGTCTTCCTCGGCGCTGGCCAGCCAGATGTCAGCGCCGCAGATCGGCTTGATACCGCCGCCCATGGCCGCCTTATAGAACTTCACCAACGAGCACATATTGCTCATGTCGGTCACTGCTACGGCCGGCATGCCGGCAGCCGCCACCGACTTGATCAGTGGCTTGACCCGCACCAAGCCATCGACCAGGGAAAACTCGGTATGCAAACGCAGGTGGACGAACGAGGCGGTCATGGCAGTCCTATACAAAACACAAAAACGACAAGGCCCGGATTGTACCGGGCCTAGGTGCAAACAGCAGCAAGCAGCATGGGTTAAGGCCAGCCTAGCTATCCAACAACGCCTTTACCGGGCCGAACGAGCGGCGATGGATCGGTGTTGGCCCCAGGCGACGTAACGCCTCAAGGTGCACCGGCGTGGGATAGCCCTTGTGCCCAGCAATCCCGTAGCCCGGGTATTGCTGATCAAGCTGCTGCATCTCGCGGTCACGGCTGACCTTGGCCAAGATCGAGGCGGCGGCAATGGCCGGCACCTGGCTATCACCTTTAACCACCGCAGCACTGGGTACTTGGAGCACGGGGCAGCGGTTACCGTCGATCAGCGCCAGTTTGGGCGTAACACTCAAGCCCTCGACCGCGCGCTGCATAGCCAGCATGGTGGCCTGCAAAATGTTCAGCTGATCGATCTCTTCCACTTCCGCCCGGGCAATGCACCAGGCCAGGGCTTTCTCACGGATTTCATCGAAGAGTTTTTCCCGACGCGCCTCAGTTAGCTTCTTCGAGTCGTTGAGGCAAAGAATAGGCCGCGCCGGATCGAGAATCACCGCCGCGGTTACCACTGCGCCACAAAGCGGGCCACGGCCCACTTCATCGACCCCAGCGACCAGTTCTTGCACCAGGGTAAAATCCAGTCCCAATTGCATCAGCCGCGGCCTGTCAGCTGCAGGACAGCCTGGGCAGCCTGGAGCGAAGCATCACGGCGCAGCGCGCGATGAATCACATCAAAGCCTTCAGTCTGTACTTCGCCGCCGTCCAGCAGCGGAGCAAGCAATTGCGCCAGCGCCTCAGGTGTCGCCGCATCCTGAATCAATTCAGGCACCAACAAACGCTCAGCCAACAAATTCGGCAGCGAGATGTAAGCACTGCTCACCAGGCGTTTGAGGATGCGATAGGTCATCGGCGCGACCTTGTAGGCCACCACCATGGGACGCTTGTACAGCAGCGCCTCAAGGGTCGCCGTACCGGAAGCAATTAACACCGCATCGCAAGCAGCCAGCGCCTCATGGGAGCGACCGTTGAGCAGCGTCAGCGGCAGATCACGGCCGACCAGCATGTGCTCAATCTGTGCACGGCGCTCCGGGCTGGAACAGGGCAAAACAAACTGAATACCGGGGCGCAAGGTACGTAAACGTACCGCCGCATCAAGGAACAGACCGCCCAGGCGCGACACTTCACCGCCACGACTGCCCGGCATCAAGGCGACCACCGGCTGATCACTGGCCAGGTTCAGCGCCTCACGTGCCGCCGCACGGTCCGCCTGCTGCGGAATGGTATCGGCCAACGGATGACCAACAAACCGTACTGGCACCTGATGGTCTTGGTAGAACTGCGCCTCGAATGGAAACAGGGTCAGCATCAGGTCGCAGGCTTTACGAATTTTCAGCACGCGCTTCTGCCGCCAGGCCCACACGGATGGGCTGACGTAATGTACGGTCTTGATTCCGGCCTGACGCAGCTTGAGTTCAAGCGTCAGGTTGAAATCCGGCGCATCAATGCCGATACACACATCCGGCTTGGCCGCGATCAAGGTATTGATCAGGCGTTTGCGCCGCGACAGCAATTCGGGAAGACGGCCCAGCACCTCGACCAACCCCATCACCGACAAGCGCTCCATCGGGAAATAAGAGTTCAGTCCCTGGACCTGCATCAGCGGGCCACCGACACCGATAAATTCGATTGCAGGGTACTGGGCTTTTAGCGCCTGCATCAGCCCGGCACCAAGAATATCGCCAGACGCCTCGCCGGCGACCAGCGCGACACGCATCAGGTCAGTCATAAATTATCGGGTAATGCCGCGGCTCGAGGCCAGAATGGAGTCGCGGAAAATCGCGACCTCGGGGAATGCGCTTGCCGACTCGGCCAGCTCGCTCATCGCCTGGTCAACCGTGAGCCCCTGGCGATAGACAATTTTGTAGGCGCGACGCAGAGCTGCAATAGCCTCAGGGCTAAAACCACGACGACGCATGCCTTCGAAGTTCATGCTGCGCGCTTCGGCCGGATTGCCGAACACGGTGACAAACGCCGGCACATCCTTGCCAATCGCCGTGCCCATGCCGGAAAAGCTGTGCGCACCGATGCGGCAGAACTGATGCACCAGGGTGTAGCCAGACAGAATCGCCCAGTCATCGACCCATACATGCCCGGCCAACGCGGTGTTGTTGACCAAGATGCAATGGTTGCCGATCACGCTGTCATGGCCAATGTGGGCATAAGCCATGATCAGGTTGTGGTCGCCAAGGGTGGTTTCGCTGCGATCCTGCACGGTGCCGCGATGGATGGTGACACCCTCACGAATCACGTTGTGATCGCCAATGACCAGACGAGTTGCCTCTCCCTGGTACTTGAGATCGGGAGTGTCTTCACCCACAGAGGAGAACTGGTAGATGCGGTTATGTTTACCGATCCGCGTCGGCCCCTTGAGGATCACATGGGGGCCGATCACTGTACCCTCGCCAATTTCTACATCGGCCCCGACTATCGACCAAGGGCCGACGACTACGTCGTCAGCCAGCTTGGCGCTGGGATCGATGATGGCGCGAGGGTCAATCAAACTCATAGTTTGCGTTCCGCACAGATGATTTCTGCCGAGCAGACTTCCTTGCCGTCGACACTGGCCTTGCACTCAAACTTCCAGATACTGCGCTTACTGCTCAGGTAGCGGGCTTCGAGGATCAGTTGATCACCCGGCACCACGGGCTGGCGAAAGCGTAGCTTGTCGGAGCCGACAAAGTAATACAGGGTGCCATCGGATGGCTTCAGATCCATCATCTTGAAGCCCAGAATACCGGCCGCTTGGGCCATGGCTTCGATGATCAACACGCCCGGCATAATCGGGTGCTCAGGAAAATGCCCGTTGAAGAACGGCTCATTGATGCTGACATTCTTGTAGGCGCGAATTCGCTTGCCTTCAATATCCAGCTCAGCCACACGATCCACCAAAAGGAACGGATAGCGGTGCGGCAAGTATTCGCGAATCTGGTTGATGTCCATCATGTGCAGAGAAGCCTGTAAGAGAAAAAAGAGAAGCCGGTAAATACCGGCTCAGGCATCAGATGAAGTGTCAGCGGCAGAGGTCACGGCGGCCAGCTGCTTTTCCAACTGTTGCAGGCGTCGCGCCATGTCATCCAACTGACGAATCCGTGCCGCGCTCTTGCGCCATTCAGCCGCTGGCTGCATGGCAGTACCCGACGAATAGGAGCCGGGTTCGGTGATTGAGCGGGTGACCATGGTCATACCGGTGACGAACACGTTGTCGCACACCTCAATATGCCCAACCATGCCGACACCGCCGGCGATCATGCAGTTCTTGCCGATTTTAGTGCTGCCAGAAATCCCCGCACAGCCCGCCATGGCAGTGTTATCACCAATCTGCACGTTGTGCGCGATCATGATCTGATTATCCAGCTTGACCCCATTACCAATCAGCGTGTCCGACAACGCGCCACGGTCTACGGTGGTGTTGGCACCGATCTCGACATCATCGCCAATGGTGACGCCACCGATCTGCGCGATTTTCTGCCAAACGCCCTTCTCGTTAGCAAAGCCGAAGCCCTCGCCACCGATCACTGCGCCGGATTGAATCACCACACGTTTGCCGATCCGCACATCGTGATACAGCGTGACGCGCGGGGCTAACCAGCCGCCCTCACCGATCACCGAGCGCGCGCCGATAACGCAGTGCGCACCGACGGTTACGCCAGCGGCAATCTGCGCGCCACTCTCGATCACCGCATAAGCACCAATGCTCGCACTGGCATCGACCTGCGCGTCCGCCGCTACCACAGCGCTCGGATGAACACCCGACACAGCCCGCGGTTTGCGATCAAACAGATGAGAGAGTTCGGCATACGCCAGGTAGGGATTGGCCACAACCAGCGCATTACCGGCATAGCCTTCGGCGTCGGCCGCAGTTAACAGCACCGCACCTGCCTGACAGCCCGAGAGAAACTTACGGTATTGCGCATTGGCGAGAAAGCTCAGCTGCTCAGGGCCTGCCTCCTGCAAAGTGGCCAAACCGCTGATCGGCTGGTCTTCGGCGCCACGCAAGGTGGCACCTAAGCGCTCGGCCAACTGGCCAAGGGAATAAACCGGCATGCTCATGATCAGCGCAGCTTGTTCATGCGCTCGATAACCTGACGGGTGATGTCGAACTGAGGTTTGACATCAATCACCGCACCACGCTCCAGCACCAGGTCGAAGTTACCGGTTTTGATGACTTCTTCGACGGCTTTATCCAGGTTCGGCTTAAGCTTTTTCAGCATCTCGCGATCAGCCACCGCTTTGGACTCATTCAATTCCTTGGACTGGAACTGGAAGTCACGGGCTTTTTGCTTGAATTCAAGTTCCAGCCGCTCGCGCTCTGCGGTCTGCATTTTTTCACCGTCTTTGACCAGACGATCCTGAATGCGCTTGGCATCGCTTTCCAGGGTTTTCAGCTTGTTCAGCTGTGGGCCGAATTTCTTCTCAGCATCCACCGCATAACGCTTGGCCGCATCAGACTCCAGCAAAGCCATCTGATAGTTCAATACCGCGACTTTCATCTCGGCAAACGCCGGAGTCGCCAGCAGGGCAACGCTTAACAAAACCAGCTGAGTCAACTTACGCACGGTGCAACTCCTGCAAAACTGTTGATATTCAATAATCTGACGCTTAGAACGTCTGACCGAGAGAGAACTGGAAAATCTGCGTATCGGCATCATCCGGCTTGATGATTGGCATGGCCAAACTAAAGCTCAACGGCCCCAGTGCGGTAATCCACGTCAGACCAACGCCCACCGAGCTGGCCAAGTTACCCGGATCAATGCTGCTGCAATCATCCTGGGAGCTGCCGCAATTGGTGTCAAACACGTTGCCCACGTCCCAGAACAGCGCGGTACGCAGGGAGCGCTGATCTTTCACGAACGGCATTGGGAACAGCAATTCGGCGCCGCCTTGAATCAGCACATTACCGCCGAATGGCAGCGGATCTTGGTCCGGATCGAATGCTGTACCTGGGTTAGTACCTTTGCTCGGCGTGCTACGCGGCCCCAGGCTGCTGTCCTTGAAGCCACGCACGGAGTTGAAACCACCGGCGTAGTAGTTTTCATAAAACGGCAACTCGCTGGTCGAACCATAGCTTTCGCCATAACCCAACTGGCTATGCAGGCGCAGGGTATAGGTATCACTCAGCGGTTTGAAAATCTGCCCGCGGTAATCCACTTTAAAGAAGGACAGGTCGCTGCCCGGCACCGTCGTTTCAAACACCAAACTTTGTGAATGACCACGGTTAGCCAGCACGCCACGGTTCAGCGTCGACTCCGACCAGCCGACCGAAGCTTTAAGGTTCAGGTAGCTGTCACCTTCAGCTTCGATAAAGTCGAAAATTTCGTCAACGGTATAGATACCGGTGCCAATACTGTCGTTCTGTACGGTTAAGCCATAGGTCAGACGCGAGGTGTCACTGATCGGATAACCAATGCTGACGCCCGCACCGTAGCTGTCCACCGAGTAGCTGGACACATCGGTGTTCAGCTCGTCGTAATCCGTCTCACGGAAGAAGGCGTTGTAGCCCAAGCTAACGCCGTCTGGCGTCCAGTAAGGGTCCACAAAACCGAAGTTGTAGCTGCTCTGGTATTCGCTGCGGGTCAGGCCCACGCTGACCTTGTTACCGGTACCGAGGAAGTTGTTCTGGGTGATCGAGCCACCCAGAATAAGACCGGCGTTCTGGGCAAAACCGACGCTAGCAGTGATCGAGCCAGAGGCCTGCTCTTCAACGCTATAGTTGACGTCAATTTGATCGTCAGTGCCCGGCACTTGCGGGGTTTCGACGTTCACTTCTTTGAAATAGCCCAAGCGTTCCAGGCGGGTTTTCGACTGATCGATCAAATAAGTCGACGCCCAGCCGCCTTCCATCTGGCGCATTTCACGGCGCAACACATCATCTTCTGTCTTGGTGTTACCGCGGAAGTTGATCCGGTTGACGTAAGCACGCTTGCCCGGGTCGACCACAAAGGTAATGGACACGGTGCCATCATCATTGGCTTCCGGCACACCATTGACGTTGGCGAAGGTATAGCCCTCGTTACCCAGGCGACGGGTGATCAGCTCGGACGTGGTGGTCATCACTTTGCGCGAGAACACCTGGCCTTGCTGAACCAGCAACAAGGCGCGCACTTCTTCTTCCGGTACCTTCAATTCACCGCTGAGTTTGACCTCACCTACGGTGAATTTCTCGCCTTCATCCACGTTGACCGTGACGTAGACGTGCTTTTTGTCCGGGGTAATGGACACCTGGGTGGAGCTGATATCCATGTTGATATAGCCACGATCCAGATAATAGGAGCGCAGGCGTTCCAAGTCGCCGGAGAGCTTTTCACGGGCGTACTTGTCGTCATTCTTGAAGAAGGACAGCCAGTTGGTGGTTTTCAACTCAAACAGACCGATCAGGTCTTCATCGGAGAAAACCGAGTTACCCACCACGTTGATGTGCTGAATGGCGGCAACTGAACCTTCGTTGATGTTGATCTTCAGCGCCACGCGGTTACGCGGCTGCGGGATTACTTCGGCTTCGATTTCAGCAGAATAACGGCCCTGCGCCACATACTGACGCTGCAACTCATTACGCACGCCTTCGAGCGTGGCGCGCTGGAAAATCTCACCTTCAGCCAGGCCCGACTGATTCAAGCCTTTGAGCAAGTCTTCACTGCTGATGGCCTTGTTACCCTCGATCTCGATACCGGAAATCGACGGCCGCTCAACCACGGTAATCACCAGTACATCGCCATCACGGCCAAGCTGGATGTCCTGGAAGAAACCGGTTTTGAACAGTTCGCGAGTGGCTTCGACTAAGGCGCGGTCATCAGCTTGCGCGCCGACATTAAGCGGCAAGGCACCGAATACGCTACCCGCAGAGACGCGCTGCAGACCGGTGACCCGAATATCGGAGATGGTGAAGGACTCGGCGTGAACTTCGGTGATCATCAGTGCGGCAAGCACCGCAGGTAGCAGCAGACGTTTCATGAAGTCCTTTCTTATATCAACTGACAATAAAAAATCTGCCGCTTAAGGCGACACTTTTTGTACATACGGAGAGCGTAATTCAGCGCTAGCTACAGGCGACTCAAGTCATTGATCAGGGCCAGCAACATAACCCCGACCACCAGACTGATGCCAATCTGCATCCCCCAACCCTGTATCCGTTCCGACAGTGGACGACCACGCACCCACTCGACCAGATAAAACAGCAGATGCCCCCCATCCAGCACAGGGATAGGCAGCAAATTAAGAACCCCCAGGCTAATGCTCAGGTAGGCGAGGAATTTCAGGAAATCACTCAACCCCGACTCAGCAGAAGCGCCCGCCACTTTAGCAATGGTTATCGGCCCGCTCAAGTTTTTTACCGAGAGCTCACCAAACAGCATTTTCTTCAGGGAATTAAGGGTTAGAACACTCATCGTCCAGGTGTTTTTCGCACCTTCGCCGATGGCTTCTAAAGGGCCGTAGCTGACTTCGCGCAACATCTCCGGCGGCCACTCGCCGCCGGCTGCGCCAGCGCCCAAGTAACCACTCAGCGCCTCGCCTTCCCCGCGCGCCGCCAGGGTCAGCGGCACATCCAGCTGCTGACCTTGGCGCTCAACTCGCAGGGTGATTGTTTTACCTGGCAAACCCCGAACCTGATCGACCAACTGCTGCCAATCCGCCAAAGACTGCCCATCAAGCGCGAGCAGACGATCGCCGACCTGCAAGCCTGCAGCGGCGCCAGGCCCTTCAGAATCAAGCTGCGCCAGCACGGGCTGCAGCACCGGGCGCCATGGGCGAATACCCAGCGACGCAATAGGGTCTGGCTCATCAGCGCCGCGCAACCAGTTGTCCAGCACGATTTGCCGTGAACTGTCGACCGACGAACCCGGCTCGCGTACCGCAAGATCCAGGCGACCACTTTCACCCAAACGACTGACCAACTGCAGGTTAACCGCCGCCCAGCCAGTGGTCGGTTGACCATCAATCGCGACGATCTCCTGCCCCGCCTGCAAACCGGCAACCTCAGCCAGGCTGCCCGACTCAACTGCACCAATAACCGGGCGCACCTGCAGGCTGCCAAGCATGGCCACGACCCAGAAGAACAACAGCGCCAGAAGGAAGTTGGCGACGGGCCCGGCCGCAACAATGGCGATACGCTGCTTGACCGACTTGCGATTGAACGACTGATCGAGCAATTCCGGCGGTACATCACCTTCACGCTCATCGAGCATTTTCACGTAGCCGCCCAGCGGGATGGCGGCCACAACAAATTCGGTGCCGTGGCGGTCCTGCCAGCGCAGCAGCGGGCTGCCAAAACCCACCGAGAAGCGCAGCACCTTAACCCCACAGCGGCGCGCGACCCAGAAGTGGCCATATTCATGAATAGTTACCAGCACCCCAAGCGCCACCAAGGTACCAACCAACATATAAAGCGCACTCATCAAACTTCTCCGCGCCGGCGCTTAGCGCCGACTCAGCCATTGCTCAGCCAGATCACGGGCGCGGCTATCAGCCGCCAGCACCGCATCCAGACTCTCAACCGCCAGGGCGGGCTCAGTGTGCAAAACGTCTTCGATCATACGCGCGATCTCAGGAAAACGGATGCGCCGCTCAAGGAAAGCAGCCACAGCCACTTCGTTCACCGCATTCAACATGGCCGGCGCAGTACCGCCGACTTGCGCCGCCTCACGCGCCAAGCGCAAGCAGGGGAAGCGCTGCTCATCGGGCGCCTGGAAGTCCAGGCGAGCGACGGCGAACAGATCCAGCGGCGCCACACCGGAGTCGATACGCTCCGGCCAAGCCAGTGCATGAGTGATTGGCGTACGCATATCCGGATTGCCCAACTGGGCTAGTACCGAGCCATCCACATAGTCCACCAGTGAATGGATCACGCTTTGCGGGTGCACCACCACCTCAATCTGCGCCGGTGTCGCGTCAAACAGCCAGCAGGCTTCGATCAGCTCAAGGCCTTTGTTCATCATGCTGGCCGAATCGACCGAAATCTTGCGCCCCATCGACCAGTTAGGGTGCGCACAGGCTTGCTCCGGCGTCACCGCATGCAATTGTTCCAGCGGCATTTCACGGAACGGTCCGCCCGACGCGGTCAACAGGATACGGCGCACCCCAACCTGCTGCAGGCCACGGGAATAGTCGCCCGGCAGACACTGAAAAATTGCGTTGTGCTCACTATCAATCGGCAGCAACACCGCACCGCTGCGTTTGACCGCCTGCATAAACAAGGCACCGGACATCACCAGCGCTTCTTTATTGGCTAGCAGGACTTTTTTGCCCGCCCCCACGGCCGCCAACGTCGGCGGCAAGCCGGCCGCCCCCACGATGGCCGCCATAACGGTATCCACGTCAGGATGGGCCGCCACCTGGCACAACCCCTCCGGGCCATGCAGCACCTGAGTGGCCAGTCCGGCTGCACGCAATGTTGCTTGCAGCTGATCAGCCACCAACGCTTGCGGCACCACGGCAAAGCGCGGCCGATAAACCATGCACAGCGCCTCCAGCTCGGCCAGACGACTGAAACCGGACAACGCAAAGACTTGATAGCGCTCAGGGTGGCGCGCAATGACATTAAGGGTGCTCAAGCCAATCGAGCCCGTCGCCCCCAGCACCGTAACCTGCTGCAGATGACTCACAACGCGCCCCAGCCCGCCAACCACAGCAATGCGGCGAATACCGGGATCGCCGCAGTCAGGCTGTCAATACGATCGAGCACACCGCCGTGACCTGGCAACAGATTGCTGCTGTCTTTAACCCCAGCCTGGCGTTTGAACATGCTTTCAGTCAGATCACCAACCACCGAGATCAGCACCACTACAGCGGTACCCAGCAAGCCCAGCAGCAGACTGGCAAACGACCAGTCGCGGTAAATCGCTACGCCCACACAGATCAGCAGCGTGGCCAACAAACCACCAAACACCCCTTCCCAGCTTTTGCCAGGACTGACCTGCGGGGCCAGCTTGCGCTTACCGAAACGACGCCCACTGAAGTAGGCACCGATATCCGCGCCCCACACCAGCACCATCACCGCCAGAATCAGCCAGTTCGCTTCGGGCCACTGCTTGAACAGCACCAGCCCCTGCCAGGCTGGCAACAGAATCAGCAGGCCAATTATCAATTTGACCGGCAGTCCAACCCAGTAGCGACTACTGGCCGGATAGCCGAGCACTAGAGCGGTCGCCAGCGCCCACCAGATCAGCGCGCACAGCAACACCCAAGGCGCTAAAACAGGCACCAGATACAAGCCCAGTAGGAGCGCTGCAACCAACACTGCAAACGCCACACGCTGCACCTGCGCAGTCAAACCAGCCAGACGCGCCCATTCCCAGGCACCAAGACTGACGACCGCACCGATAAACAGCGCAAACAGCGGGCCATCGAGCAGAAAGAAACCGCCCAGAGCGAATGGCAACAGCACCAACGCCGTGATAATTCGTTGCTTGAGCATTAACTACGAGCCTCGGCAGCCACCTGATCGCTGGTTTTCCCAAAGCGACGCTGGCGGCTTGCAAAATCGGCCAAGGCGTTGTGCATGGCGTCGTGTTTGAAATCCGGCCAGTACAGGTCGGAGAAATACAGCTCGGTGTAGGCCAACTGCCAGAGCAGGAAGTTACTGATACGGTGTTCGCCGCCCGTGCGAATGCACAGGTCAGGCAAGGGTAAATCGCCGGTCACCAAGCAGCTTTGCAGCAATTCTGGAGTGATGTCCTCAGCGTGCAAATGGCCGCCTTGAACTTCACGCGCCAGGCGCTGCGCAGCCTGGACGATATCCCACTGGCCACCATAGTTGGCCGCCACCTGCAGGACGAAACGCTTATCACCGGCGGTTTGCGCCTCCGCCTCACGCATCGCAGCTTGCAGCTCAGGGTGAAAGCGCGAGCGATCACCAATAATGCGCAAGCTGATATCGTTGGCGTTGAGTTTTTTCGCCTCGCGACGCAGCGCACTGAGGAATAACTCCATCAGCGCACTGACCTCCTCCGCCGGGCGCTGCCAGTTTTCACTGGAGAAGGCAAACAGGGTCAGTACCTCGACGCCCGCCTCCGCGCACACTTCGATCACCGCACGCACTGCATCGACACCGGCTTTATGGCCAGCAACGCCGGGCAGAAAACGCTTCTTCGCCCAGCGATTATTACCGTCCATGATGATCGCCACATGCCGTGGCACGCCGGGCGGACTACCGTCTTTGGTCATTTCCATGACGATATACCGGCCGTTAAACGGCCATCAGATCCGCTTCTTTCTGCTTCACTGCCACTTCGATTTCCGCCACGAACTTGTCCGTCAGCTTCTGAATCTCGTCGGCCGCACGGCGCTCTTCGTCTTCGCTAATTTCCTTCTCTTTGACCAAGTCTTTCAACTGGCTCAAGGCATCACGACGGATATTGCGCACCGCAACACGGCCATCTTCAGCCGCATCACGCGCTTGCTTAGTGAAGCCCTTACGGGTTTCCTCGGTCAGCGCGGGCATGGAGATCAGCAGCAACTCGCCCAGGTTGGTAGGGTTAAAACCCAGGCCCGAGCTTTGGATTGCCTTGTCGACAGCGGCCAGCATATTGCGCTCGAACGCCACGACCTGCAGGGTACGGGCGTCCTTGACAGTGACGTTGGCCACCTGATTCAGCGGGGTGTCTGCACCGTAGTAAGGCACCATCACACCGCCGAGAATGCTCGGGTGGGCCTGGCCGGTACGGATGCGACTAAAGGCGTGAATCAGCGATTCCAGGCTCTTTTGCATACGTGCCTGAGCGTCTTTCTTGATCTCATTGATCATGGGTATCTTCCTCAATCAGAGTGCCTTCAGCGCCGCCGACGACAACGTTCAGCAGAGCACCGGGCTTGTTCATATTGAAAACGCGCAGCGGCATAGCATGGTCGCGGCACAGACAAATAGCGGTCAAATCCATTACGCCCAGCTTGCGATCGAGCACCTCATCGTAGGTCAGGCGATCGAACTTCTCGGCATGCGGATCCTTGAAAGGATCGGCAGTGTACACACCATCGACCTTGGTCGCCTTGAGCACGACGTCAGCATCGATCTCGATGGCACGCAGGCAGGCAGCCGAGTCAGTGGTGAAGAACGGATTACCAGTGCCAGCGGCGAAGATCACCACCTCACCGGTTTTCAGATGACGCAGCGCCTTGCGGCGATCGTAATGGTCAGTCACCCCAACCATGGAAATCGCCGACATGACGATGGCCGGGATATTCGAACGCTCCAGCGCGTCGCGCATGGCCAAGGCGTTCATCACGGTGGCCAGCATACCCATGTGGTCGCCGGTTACCCGATCCATGCCCGCTGCGCTGAGCGCCGCGCCACGGAACAAGTTGCCACCGCCGATCACCAAGCCAACCTGGACACCGATACCAACCAGCTGACCGACTTCCAGGGCCATGCGGTCAAGCACCTTCGGATCGATACCGAAGTCTTCCGACCCCATCAGGGCCTCGCCGCTAAGTTTGAGCAGAATGCGCTTGTAGCGCGGTTGACGACCACTCATCTGCTGAGCCATTGCGAGTCTCTCCTGCGGCGTTTGAATTCTGCGCGAACCTTGAGTTCACGTTTAGTGGGCGCTTTGACAACCGCCCGGGTCATTGGTGCCAAAGCCCAACCACCTCACAGCGTAGCTGCCCCCTTAATTTGACAAAGAGGCCGCGCGCGTTAGCGGGCAGCCTCTTCGGGGCGACAGTGATTAACTGTCTTACTGCTTGCTGGCAGCCAGCTGGGCAGCAACTTCTTCAGCGAAGTTGTCGACCGGCTTCTCGATGCCTTCACCTACCTGGAAGCGGGTAAAGGAGACGATTTCAGCGCCGGCTTTCTTGGCCAGATCACCGACCTTGATTTCCGGGTTCTTAACGAAGGCTTGCTCAACCAGGCTGGCTTCAGCGAGGAACTTCTGGATACGGCCGCCAACCATCTTCTCGACGATTTCGGCTGGCTTACCCTTGATCTTGTCTTCGTTAAGGCTCATGAACACGGCTTTTTCGCGCTCGATGGCTTCAGCCGAAACTTCCGAAGGCAGCAGGAATTCTGGATTGCTCGCAGCAACGTGCATAGCAATGTCTTTAGCCAGCTCAACAGAGCCGCCTTTCAGAACGACAGCAACACCGATCTTGTTACCGTGCAGGTAAGTACCGACCACGTCACCTTCAACGCGAACCAGGCGACGAATGTTTACGTTCTCGCCAACTTTACCTACCAGAACCAGACGATCAGCTTCACGCGCTTCGATCAGCGGAGCAGCATCGGTCAGCTTGTCAGCAAATGCTTGCTCAACACTGGCAGCTACGAATGCCTTGAAGTCATCCTGCAGAGCCAGGAAGTCAGTCTGCGAGTTCACTTCCAACAGAACAGCAGCTTTGCCGTCTTCTTTGACCGCGATAGCGCCTTCTGCAGCCACGTTGCCGGCTTTCTTGGCAGCCTTGATCGCGCCGGAAGCACGCATGTCGTCGATGGCTTTTTCGATGTCGCCGCCAGCCTTGGTCAAGGCCTTCTTGCAATCCATCATGCCTTCGCCAGTACGCTCACGCAGTTCTTTTACCAACGCTGCAGTAATCTCTGCCATTTCAAAATCCTCTGGATAGGTTGTTAACCATTCCACCCGCCAAAACAAACGGGCGCTCAATTCTTAACGCATTGCCGACAATGGCTAGAAACAATTACAGCTGCACGTCGACGATGGTTTTAAAGGTGGCAAAAAGGGGGCCAAGCCCCCTTTTTGCGAACTAAGCAAACGCTAGACGCGCTCTACTTAGCCTTCAACAGCTGCAGCCGGGGCTTGCTCGACGAATTCGTCGGTGCCGCCATTGGCGTTGTTGCGAGCACGGATCACGGCATCAGCCATGGCGCCCATGTACAGCTGGATGGCGCGAATGGCGTCATCGTTACCTGGGATGATGTAGTCAACGCCTTCCGGGCTGCTGTTGGTATCAACAACGCCGATAACTGGAATGCCCAGCTTGTTGGCTTCGGTGATAGCAATGCGCTCGTGGTCAACGTCGATTACGAACAGTGCGTCTGGCAGACCGCCCATGTCCTTGATACCACCCAGACTGCGATCCAGTTTTTCCAGATCACGAGTGCGCATCAGCGCTTCTTTCTTGGTCAGCTTGGTGAAAGTGCCGTCCTGGGACTGAACTTCCAGATCACGCAGACGCTTGATCGAGGCACGGATGGTTTTGTAGTTGGTCAGCATGCCGCCCAACCAGCGATGATCGACGTACGGCGAACCGCAACGCGCTGCTTCTTCAGCAACGATCTTGCCAGCGGAACGCTTGGTGCCGACGAACAGAATCTTGTTTTTGCCCGAAGCCAGCTTCTCAACGAACGACAGTGCGTCGTTGAACATTGGCAGGGTTTTTTCAAGGTTGATGATGTGGATCTTGTTACGCGCGCCGAAAATGTACTTGCCCATTTTCGGGTTCCAGTAACGGGTCTGGTGACCGAAGTGCACACCGGCCTTCAGCATATCGCGCATATTGACTTGGGACATGATAGTTCCTTGATAAGTCGGGTTAGGCCTCCACGTATCCCGATCTCCAACCCGCGAACTTGTCGCTAGGCACCCAGGAAACCGTGTCGATACGTGTGTGGGTTTAGGCTCCCGGGCACACAGCCCGTAAAGCGGCGCGTTTTATACCATAAAAGACTGCACCAAGCCACACGCATTCGCAGAAAACCGCACCCAAGCAGCACAGCTCTTTACGTGCTGCTTATGGCTTGCGGCTGGTAGCTGCTAAGATGACGCCCTTTCTGTTCGCGTCCGAGAACCGCACATGACCGTCACCATCAAAACGCCCGACGAAATCGAGAAAATGCGCGTAGCCGGCCGCCTGGCTGCCGACGTGCTGGAAATGATTGGCGAGCACGTCAAGCCCGGTGTCACCACCGAAGCGCTCGACCGCATCTGCCATGACTATATTGTTAACGTGCAACAGGCCATCCCTGCCCCGCTCAACTATAAAGGCTTCCCCAAGTCGATCTGCACTTCGGTCAACCATGTGGTCTGCCACGGCATCCCCAATGACAAGCCGCTGAAAGAAGGCGATGTGATCAACATCGACATCACCGTTATCAAGGATGGCTACCACGGCGATACCAGCAAGATGTTTATGGTGGGTAAAGTGCCCGAGTGGGCTGAGCGTCTGGCCACCGTCACCCAGGAGTGCCTGTATAAAGGCATCGAACTGGTCAAGCCGGGCACTCGCCTGGGCGACATTGGCGAAGTGATCCAGAAGCATGCTGAGAAGAATGGCTTCTCGGTGGTGCGCGAATATTGCGGCCACGGCATTGGCGCGGTGTTCCACGAAGAGCCGCAAGTGCTGCACTACGGTCGCGCCGGCACCGGTATGGAGCTGGTAGAAGGCATGACCTTTACCATCGAACCGATGATCAACCAGGGCCGCGCCGAAACCCGCACCCTAGGGGACGGCTGGACCGCGATCACCAAGGACCGCAAGCTGTCCGCCCAGTGGGAGCACACCCTCCTGGTGACAGCCAACGGCTACGAGATCTTCACCCTGCGCAGCGATGACACCATCCCGCGTACGTCGGCCTGAGCCCTCACCGAGTCTGCTTTATAGATAGAAGGAAGGCCGCAATGCCGCAGGTAGATCCAGAGTTGTTCGACCGCGGCCAGTTCCAGGCTGAACTGGCCCTCAAGACCAGCCCTATTGCGGCATTCAAAAAGGCCATTCGCCACGCTCGCGAAGTGCTCGACGGGCGCTTCAAAAGCGGCCGCGATGTGCGCCGACTGATCGAAGACCGCGCCTGGTTTGTTGACCAGATCCTGCGCGAAGCCTGGCAGCGCCTACCCTGGAATGAAGACGCCGATATCGCCCTGCTGGCCGTCGGCGGTTATGGCCGTGGTGAGCTGCACCCCTTCTCCGATATCGACCTGCTGATCCTGCTCGATAACGCCGACCACGAAACCTTCCGCGAGCCGATCGAACGCTTCCTCACGTTGCTGTGGGACATTGGCCTGGAAGTCGGGCAAAGCGTGCGCAGTGTTGACGAATGCGCCGAAGAAGCGCGCGCCGACCTGACGGTGATCACCAACCTAATGGAAAGCCGCACCATTGCTGGCCCGGAGCGTTTGCGCCAGCGCATGCAAAGCGTCACCAGCCCGACAAAGATGTGGGCCAGCACAGACTTCTTTGTCGCCAAACGCGCCGAGCAGCGCGCCCGCCACGCCAAATACAACAACACCGAGTACAACCTGGAACCCAACGTCAAAGGCTCGCCTGGCGGCCTGCGCGATATCCAGACCATTCTTTGGATGGCACGCCGGCATTTCGGCATGCTTAATCTGCACGCCATGGTCGGCCAAGGCTTTTTGCTGGAAAGCGAATACGCGCTGCTGGCCTCCAGCAAAGAGTTCCTCTGGAAGGTCCGTTACGCCTTGCACATGCTGGCGGGGCGCGCCGAAGACCGCCTGCTGTTCGACCACCAGGTCAAGGTGGCCGAACTGCTGGGTTTTAAAGAGCCGGACAACAAGCGCACCATCGAGCGCTTTATGCAGAAGTACTACCGCGTAGTGATGGCCATTGCCGAGCTGAGCGACCTGATCATCCAGCACTTTGACGAGCAGATTCTGCGTGCCGGCGAAGTCACCCAGGCCACCGCCCTCAACAGCCGTTTCCAAGTGCGCAACGGCTACATCGAAGCCGTGCACCCGGGCATCTTCAAGCGCACGCCGTTCGCCATTATGGAAATATTCGTGGTGATGGCGCAAAACCCGGAAATTGAAGGGATATGCGCCGACACCATCCGCTTGCTGCGCGACCATCGCTACCTGATCGATGATGAGTTCCGTAACGACATCCGCAACACCAGCCTGTTTATCGAACTGTTCAAATGCAAAGAAGGCATCCATCGCAATCTGCGGCGGATGAACCGTTACGGCATTCTCGGCCTGTACCTGCCGGAATTCGGCCTGATTGTCGGGCAGATGCAGCACGACCTGTTCCACATTTACACGGTCGACGCGCACACGCTTAACGTGATCAAACACCTGCGCAAGCTGACCAAACCTGGGGTTGCCGAGAAATTCCCCCTGGCCAGTGAACTGGTCGACAAGCTGCCCAAGCCGGAGCTGATTTACCTGGCCGGCATTTACCACGACATCGGCAAAGGCCGCGGCGGCGACCACTCGGAACTGGGCGCGGTTGATGCAGCCGCCTTCTGCGCGCGCCACCAACTGCCCAGCTGGGACTCCAAGCTGATTGCCTGGCTGGTGCAAAGCCACCTGAGCATGTCCACCACCGCACAACGCAAAGACCTCTCCGACCCGCAGGTGATCTCCGACTTTGCCCACCTGGTCGGCGACCAGACGCGCCTGGACTATCTCTACGTGCTGACCGTGGCCGACATCAACGCCACCAACCCGAGCCTGTGGAATTCCTGGCGCGCCAGCCTGCTGCGTCAGCTGTACACCGAAACCAAGCGCGCACTGAACCGCGGCCTGGAGAACCCACTGGACCGCGAAGAGCAAATTCGTCTGACCCAAGGCACTGCCTTAGACATTCTGGTGCGCGGCGGCACCGATGCTGACGTAGCCGAGCAGCTGTGGGCACAGCTGGGCGATGACTATTTCTTGCGCCATACGGCCGAAGATGTGGCGTGGCATACGCTGGCGATCATTAGCCACCCCAATGACGGCAACCCACTGGTGCTGATCAAGGAAACCACCCAGCGCGAGTTTGAAGGCGGCACGCAAATCTTTATCTACGCCGAAGACCAGCATGATTTCTTTGCGGTAACCGTGGCGGCCATGGCCCAGCTCAACCTGAACATCCATGACGCGCGCATTCTCACGTCCACCAGCCAGTTCACCCTCGACACCTACATCGTGCTGGAAAGTGAAGGCGGCTCGATTGGCGACAACCCCGCGCGCATCAACGAAATTCGCCAAGGCCTGATCGACGCCCTGAAAAACCCCGACGACTACCCCAGCATCATTCAGCGCCGGGTGCCGCGCCAACTCAAGCACTTCGCCTTTGCCCCACAGGTGACCATCCACAACGACGCCAACCGCCCAGTCACCGTGCTTGAAGTGATTGCTCCAGACCGCCCCGGCCTGCTGGCGCGCATCGGGCGAATCTTCCTGGACTTCGACTTGTCGCTGCAGAACGCTAAGATCGCCACCTTGGGCGAACGGGTAGAAGACGTGTTCTTTATCACCGACGCGAACAATCAGCCGCTCTCCGACCCAGAGCTGTGCGCCAACCTGCAGGCCACCATCGTGCGCAAGTTATCAGCCCCCAGCACCAGCGAAAACCAGCCGGCACAGCACACCATTTGATACACCAAGCGCGCTAGGCCGGGATCAGCCTCGCCTAACGCGCCCTGCCGTTTAGATGCGGAAGCTGTCTACCAGCTGCTTGAGTCGACCGGCCTGCTGATCCAGTTCAGTACACGCCCGCAAACTGGCCTCCAGGTTGCGCACGCCGTCTTGGTTCAGCACGTTGATTTCGGTGATGTCCATATTGAGGTTTTCGACCACCGAGGTTTGCTCCTCGGTCGCGGTGGCCACCGACTGGTTCATGCCGTCAATCTCACCGATGCGCCGCGTCACGCTCTGCAGATTTTCCCCAGCCTGCTTGCCAATACGCACGCTGTCATCACTGAAACGACGGCTTTCGACCATGGTGTTGACTGCATCCTGAGCGCCTGTTTGCAGCTGCTCGATCATCTGCTGGATTTCCTGCGCCGAACTCTGAGTGCGCTGCGCCAGGTTACGCACCTCATCCGCCACCACCGCAAAACCACGCCCAGCCTCGCCGGCGCGAGCGGCCTCAATGGCGGCGTTAAGGGCCAATAGGTTGGTCTGCTCGGAGATGCCCTTGATCACATCAAGGATCTGGCCGATGTCGTTGCTCTTCTGGCTCAGGGTTTCGATGTGCGCGCCAGCCGCCTCGATCTTGCTCGACAGATCACTCATCGCGCCCAGGGTTTTCTCGACCATTTGCTGGCTATTTTCGGCACCTTGGCGTGCACCGCTAGCCTGAGTGGAGGCATCGGCGGCGTTGCGCGCAATCTCTTGCGCAGCAGCGCCCAGCTCGTTGATCGCCGCCGCCACACTGTCGGTCCGCGCGGCCTGCTCGCTAGAGTTACTCATCGACGCATTGGACGCTGCCACCACAGTGCGCACGCGTTCATGCACCGCACTGGTGGTCGACGCCACTTCGCGGATCGACTCGTGAATCCGCTCGACAAAGCGGTTGAATGCCACCGCCAGCTCACCGAATTCATCCAACGAGTTAACCTGCAAACGCTGGGTCAAATCGCCCTCACCTTGGGCGATATCGCCCATGGCGCGACTCATCACATGCAGTGGCTGCAACAAAAAGCGAATCAACAGCCCGAGCAGTAGCAAGATCGCCGCGACGCCAATCACCATCACCATCACCGCCGACAGGCGGAACTCCTGCAACGCGGCATAGGCCTTGTTCTTGTCGACTGACAGGCCGACATACCAGCGAACCCCTTGCAGACCTTGCACCGGGACAAAGGTGACAATACGCGCCGCACCATCGGCCGCCTGCACGTCTTGCAGGGCAGTACTGAGCATGGGCTTGCCGCCAGGAAAGAGATTGTCCAAGCCTTTGAGCACCTGCTCGCGGTCAGAGTGAACCAACACAGTGCCGGTGTCATCGACCAGGAAGGCATAACCCAGCCCGCCAAGATCCAGCGAACTAAGGATATTGTCGATGGTTTCCAACTTCAGGTCGCCACCCACCACTCCCGCCAGTACGCCATTACGACGTACTGCACGGGTAATGGTGATCAACAAGCCATCACGCGGATCAGCCGCCAGGTAAGGCGCGGTCAGGCCGACACCAGAACCCGCCTGAGCCATTTTGTACCAAGGGCGCTGGCGTGGGTCATAGCCGGCCGGCAAGTCGCTGGCGGGGTATTGGGTATAGGTGCCGTCTGCTTCACCGAGGTAGGCGTATAAAAAGGAGGACGCAATACTGCGATGCTGAAGGCTGTTGCTGAGCGCGACAGCATCGCCGCTGTCTTCCACCGTCTCGCCGAGCGAGTCGAGCAGCAGAACGCGGCCATTCAGCCAGTGCTGAATATTGCCTGCCGAGACATTACCCATGTCACGCAGGTAGTTCTCAAGGTTCTCGCGGATGGCGTTACGTTGCATGTAGTCGTTGTACAAGGCGAATGAGGCAAAGGCCGCAATCACCACCAACGACGCAGCCAACATGATCTTGTGGCTGAATTTTAGGTTGCGCATTAATACTCTCGTTAAGCGGGTCAGCAATAGGCGTCCGGCTCTTTGTCCGGTAAGCCGACTATCGGCCCAGACCACAGGGGCTTTAGTTAAAAAGGCAGGTATCACTTACCCCAGGCAAGGCACAGCAGAGCGCCAGGCGATTGGTTCGCTTAGGCGCAGGCCGCAGCGGGACCAAGCCGGCGGGGGATTAGGCCGTAAATCAACCCCACATAATTCTCTAAATGCGTCTTAACGTGCTAGTGTCGCGACCTTTTAAGCATTCCAGTAGCGATCCGTCATGAACCACGCCCTCGCCCACCTCCAGCCCTATCCCTTTGAGAAATTGCGCGCCCTGCTCGGCAGCGCCACTGCGCCGACCGAAAAAACCTCAATTGCCCTATCCATTGGCGAGCCCAAACACCGTTCACCGGAATTTGTGGCTGCAGCGCTCAGCGCCAACCTTGACCAGCTCGCGGTGTACCCGACCACGCTGGGCATTCCGGCGCTGCGCGAAGCCATTGCCGCCTGGTGCAGCCGCCGCTTCGGTTTGCCGGCCGGCGTGCTCGATCCGGCGCGCCATGTACTGCCGGTCAACGGCACGCGTGAGGCGCTGTTCGCCTTTACCCAGGCGGTGGTGCAACGTGATGTTGACGGCCTGGTGGTCAGCCCCAATCCGTTCTACCAAATCTATGAAGGCGCCGCCCTGCTCGCCGGCGCGCAGCCGCACTACCTGCCATGCCTGGCAGAACATGGCTTCAACCCGGACTTCGATGAAGTCAGCGATGACGTCTGGCAGCGCTGCCAGATTCTCTTCCTCTGCTCACCCGGCAACCCGACGGGCGCGCTGATTCCGCTCGGCACACTGAAAAAGCTAATCGCCCTGGCCGATAAATTCGACTTCGTGATTGCCGCCGACGAGTGCTACAGCGAGCTGTACTTCGATGAGGGCAACCCGCCTGCCGGCCTACTGACTGCCTGCGCCGAACTGGGCCGGCATGATTTTGCGCGCTGTGTGGTGTTCCACAGCCTGTCCAAGCGTTCCAACCTGCCAGGCCTGCGTTCGGGTTTTGTCGCCGGCGACGCCGACATTCTGAAATCTTTCTTGCTGTACCGTACCTACCACGGCTGCGCGATGCCGGTGCAAACCCAGCTGGCCAGCGTAGCCGCCTGGAGCGATGAAGAGCACGTTAAGGCCAACCGCGAGCTGTACCGCGAGAAGTTCGACGCGGTACTGGCGATTCTTGATGGCGTATTGGATGTACAGCGCCCGGACGGCGGTTTCTACCTATGGGCCAGAACGCCGATAGACGATGAAACATTTACCCGCGAGCTGTTTGCCCGCGAGCATGTCACCGTAGTGCCCGGCTCGTACCTGTCACGCAGTGTCGATGGCCATAATCCAGGCGCAAACCGCGTGCGCATGGCACTGGTCGCTCCACTGGCGGAGTGCGTGACAGCAGCTGAGCGTATTCGTGATTTTGTGAAGGGCCTCGACGCATGAGCAACACCCTGTTTGGCATCAAAGCCTGCGACACCATGAAGAAAGCCCGCACCTGGCTCGACGAGCACGGGGTAAGCTATGCCTTTCATGATTACAAAACCTGCGGCATCGACCGCGGTAACCTGGAAAAGTGGTGCAACGAGCATGGTTGGGAAATCGTCCTAAATCGCGCAGGCACCACCTTCCGCAAGCTGGACGAGGCGCAGAAAAGCAACCTCGACCAGGACAAGGCGATCGAACTGATGCTCGCCCAACCGTCGATGATCAAACGCCCCGTGCTGGATCTCGGCAATAAGACTCTGGTCGGCTTCAAGGCCGACCGCTATGCCGCCGAACTGGGTTGACCACTCGGCCCACATGAATTTGCGGTAAGGAAAATAAAATGAACACCACCCTCTTTAGCCTGGCCTTCGGCGTTGGCACCCAGAACCGTCAGAGCAACTGGCTGGAAGTTTTCTATGCCCAGCCGCTGCTCAACCCAGCCAGCGAGCTGGTCGCTAAAGTCGTAGAACAACTTGGCTATACCGGCGGCAACCAGGCCATCAGCATCACTACCGCTCAGGCCGGTGACCTGGCCGAAACGCTGAAAAATGTAGACCTGGCGCAAGCCGCTCTGCTCACCCGCCTGGCTGAAAGCCAGAAGCCGCTGGTGGTCACCCTGTTGGCTGAAGACGCGCCCCTGACCAGCACGCCTGAGGCTTACCTCAAGCTGCACCTGCTGTCGCACCGCCTGGTCAAGCCACACGGTTTGAACCTGACCGGCATCTTCCCGCTGCTGCCGAACGTGGCGTGGACCAACCAGGGCGCCATCGACTTGGCTGAACTGGCTGAACGTCAGCTGGAAGCGCGCTTGAAGGGCAACCTGCTGGAAGTCTTCTCGGTGGACAAATTCCCGAAAATGACCGACTACGTGGTGCCGGCTGGCGTGCGTATCGCCGACAGCGCGCGTATCCGCCTGGGCGCCTACGTGGGCGAAGGCACCACCGTGATGCACGAAGGCTTTGTTAACTTCAACGCCGGCACTGCAGGTCCAGGCATGATCGAAGGCCGCGTGTCTGCGGGTGTCTTCGTCGGCAAGGGTTCCGACCTGGGCGGCGGCTGCTCGACCATGGGCACCCTGTCCGGTGGCGGCAACATCGTCATCTCCGTGGGCGAAGGCTGTCTGATCGGCGCCAATGCCGGCATCGGTATTCCATTGGGCGACCGCAACACCGTGGAATCCGGCCTGTACATCACTGCCGGCACCAAAGTGGCACTGCTGGATGCTGACAACAAGCTGGTCAAGGTGCTTAAAGCCCGCGAACTGGCCGGCCAGCCGGACCTGCTGTTCCGCCGCAACTCGCAAACCGGCGCCGTGGAGTGCAAAACCCACAAGTCGGCGATCGAGCTGAACGACGCCCTGCACGCACACAACTAAGCGCAGCGCAGTTGCCACAGACCGGGCTAATGCCCGGCCTGTTTATTTACACTCAGTTTTGTAGGATAGGCTGAGCATTGCGATACCCATCACGCTCATTATGGATATCGCAGCGCTCAACCCATCCTACGGTCTCGATTGCTTACCCATGCCTATCCAATCCCCTTGGCGCGCTGACTTCCCTGGCATTTTGGCCCTTGAAGCCGAGGGCCAGACCTACCTGGACAGCGCCGCCACCGCACAAAAACCCCAGGCTATGCTCGAGGCCCTGCTCGGCTATTACGCCGGCGGCGCCGCCAATGTGCATCGTGCCCAGCATGTACCGGGCGAACGTGCCACCCGTGCCTTCGAGGCCACCCGTGAGCAGGTTGCACGCTGGCTGAATGCCGCCGACGCGCAGCAGATCATCTTCACCCGTAGCGCCACCGAAGCCTTCAACCTGCTGGCCTATGGCCTGGAACAGCAGTTTCAGCCGGGCGATGAGATCGTCATTAGCGCGCTGGAACATCACGCCAACCTGCTGCCCTGGCAACAGCTGGCTCTGCGCCGTCAACTCAAGCTGGTGGTGTTGCCGCTGGATAGCCACGGTTTGATCGATCTAGCGCAAGCCGCGCAACTGATCGGCCCGCGCACTCGCTTGCTCGCAGTCAGCCAGCTGTCCAATGTACTCGGCAGTAGGCAGCCACTTGCATCGCTGCTGGCCCTGGCACAGGCGCAAGGCGCGCTGACCGTGGTGGACGGCAGCCAAGGCGTTGTGCACGGCCGCCACGATGTGCAGGCACTCGGCTGCGACTTCTACGTCTGCTCCAGCCACAAGCTCTATGGCCCAGACGGGGTCGGCCTGCTTTACGGCCGCACGCACGCCTTAGAGCAACTGGCGCACTGGCAGTTTGGTGGGGAGATGTTGCTGCACACCGACTACCGCAACGCCAGCTTCCGCCCAGCGCCATTGGGCTTTGAAGCCGGCACACCGCCGATTGCCGCGGTGATTGCCCTCGGCGCCAGCCTGGATTATCTGGCCAGCCTCGATGCCAGCGCCGTTAATGCTTATGAAGCCGCCTTACACGCCGAGCTGCTCAGCGGCCTGCAGCAGCGCCAGGGGCTACGCCTGCTCGGCACGCCGAACGTCGCCCTGGCCAGTTTCGTGATCGAGGGAGTGCACCATGCCGACCTCGCCCACCTGCTGAGCGAACAAGGCATTGCCGTGCGCGCCGGCCATCACTGCGCTATGCCTTTGCTGCAGGGCCTCGGCCTAAGCGGCGCGCTTCGCGTATCCCTCGGGCTGTATAACGATGCGGCGGATCTACAGCGCCTTTTCACCGCACTGGACCAAGCCCTGGAGCTGTTGCAATGAGCCTGCCCGCCAGCGCCCAAGCTGCCCTGGATAGTTTCAGCGCCTGCAAGGGCTGGGAACAACGGGCACGTTTGTTGATGCGGTGGGGCGATCAGCTGACGCCACTCAGCGACAGAGAGCACGGTGAAGACAATCGGGTCAGCGGCTGTGAAAGTCAGGTCTGGCTGCTGATCGAGGCGACGGGGCAATACCGGCAGTTTCGCGCTTACAGTGATGCACGCTTGCTGCGCGGGCTGCTCGCCTTGTTGCTGGTACGGGTCAACGGCTTGCCCCTGTCGGAGCTGCAGCAGCTGGACCTGCCCGACTGGTTTGCCCAACTCGGCCTGGCGCGCAACCTCTCACCCTCTCGCAGCAACGGCTTACAGGCGGTGCTCACACGTATGCAGCAGTTGCTGGCAAGCGACGACTAAAGCGCACGCTGACCCGCAGCAGGGTCGAGCGAATTTAAATGCTGCTGCAACCGCTGTAATTCGCCCCTCTCGTTCAACTGACGTAAACCGTCATTGAACAGCGCACGTAATTGATCGGCCTGGGCTTCGTTCTTGCGAAACAGCAGATGCAGCGACTCGCGATTGAGAATGCGCGGGTGATGGCTGATGGCCGGACGCTCAGCCGGTGAGAACATGCGGCGCAACATGGCATAGCCCACCGCACGGTCCTGCACAAAGGCGTCCACACGGCCCAGGCTCAGCAAACGTAAACCGGTGCTTTCTCTGCCACCCTGCTGCACGCGCAACTCCCCAGCCTGCAGGGCCGCATCAAGCTGCGGGCCATAGGAATAACCAAGCGTGGTGGCAATGCGTATTACCTTGAGGTCTTCGACAGTTGCCCAATCCAGCGGCTGCTCGCTGCGCTGGAACAATACAAACTCGCCCTGCACCAGAGGATCACTGCAGGCGCTGATGTGTTGCCGCTGCGCTGAACAAGAATAGGGCATTACCGCATCCAGGCTGCCCTGCTGCAGCATTAACAGGTTGCGTTCCCAAGGGTGGTAAACGAACTCGACCTGGTAGCCTGCCGCATTGAAAATCTCACGGATTAGGTGTGTAAGCGCACCACCATCCTCACGCTGCTGGTCAACATAAGGCGCCCAGTCGCCGGTACCGACACGCACAACCGGTTGAGCACTGACATCCAGGCCCCTCAACAGGAGCACCAGCGGCAGCAGATAACGCAGGGGACGGTTTAGCGCACGACGCAACAGGGACAACACAAACACCTCAACGGGTAACCACCAACATGTCCCTGCTGAATATCGACCAGCGTTGGTCATTCCTTACCGCGTGCCCGCAACAGCTAGGCCGTGGGCGACCGTTCTGCGGGGCGGCGCGTACCGGCCACCAGTTTGTCGACGATGCGCGCGGCAGCGACCATGCCAAAGGTTGCCGTGACCATCATCACCGCACCAAAACCACCGGCACAGTCGAGCTTGACCCCATCACCGACAAAAGCCTTGTACTGACATACCGTGCCATCGGGCTTGGGGTAACGCAGCTGCTCACTGGAGTAGACGCACGGCACGCTGTAGTTGCGCCCTGGGGTGCGCGAGAAGCCATAGTCACGGCGCAGGGTGGAACGCACTTTGGAGGCCAGTGGGTCGTTCCAGGTCTTGTTCAAGTCGCCGACCTGAATCTGCGTCGGGTCTATCTGCCCACCCGCCCCGCCCGTGGTGATGACCTGGATCTTGCGGCGTTTACACCAGGCGATCAGCGCGGCCTTGGCGTTAACGCTGTCGATGCAGTCGATCACCGCATCGAGCTGCGGGGTAATGTACTCGGCCATGGTCTCGCGGGTGACAAAATCCGCCACCGCGTGCACCACGCAGGCCGGGTTGATGCCACGAATGCGCGCCGCCATCACCTCGACCTTGGGCTGGCCAACCGTGCTGTCGAGCGCATGCAGCTGACGATTGCTGTTGCTCACGCACACGTCATCCAGATCAAACAGGGAAATCTCACCCACCCCGGAGCGGGCCAAGGCTTCAGCGGCCCAAGAGCCGACGCCGCCAATACCGACCACGGCGACATGGGCAGCCGCCAGCCGCTCAGCCCCTTGCTGGCCATACAAACGGGCAATGCCGCCAAAGCGTTGTTCATCCACAGGCATCTTTATCACTCACTCCCAGCTGCGGCGCGCATTATAGGTAGCCTTTGGCCTGTGCCCAAGCGCTGTTTGGCGCAGGCCATGCCTAGGCGAAAAGCAGCCGCCTCATAGAGCCGCACGAGGAACCTTCAAGCCCCCGTCATCGTCCCATTGATAGCCCCACAGGCCGGGCTATACAGCCCTGTAGCGGCGGCGTAGCATGCGCCACCCGACGCTCGTCGATTTCTCATCGCCTTTTCGCTGGACCTGCTCACTATGCCTTCGCGTAAGTTTGGACTGAACCTGGTCATGTTCCTGGCGATTGCTGCCTTGTTTACCGGTATCTGGGCGCTGTACAACCGCCCGGTAACGGCCCCTGATTGGCCGGAACAGGTCTCCGGTTTTTCTTTCTCACCCTTTCGCGCTGGGCAAAACCCACAGAAAGACACCTACCCCAGCGACGCGCAGATGCGTGAGGACCTGGAGCTACTGAGCAACCAGACCGACAACATCCGCACCTACTCGGTCGACGGTCCGTTGGGCGACATCCCCAAGCTGGCGGAGGAATTCGGCCTGCGCGTGACCCTGGGCATCTGGATCAGCCCCGACCTGGCGCGTAACGAGCGGGAAATCAGCAAGGCCATCGAGATTGCCAACAACTCACGCAGCGTAGTGCGCGTGGTGGTCGGTAACGAGGCGCTATTTCGCAAGGAAGTCACAGCAGACGCACTGATTGCTTACATCGACCGCGTGCGCGCGGCGGTCAAGGTGCCGGTGACCACCTCCGAGCAGTGGCACATCTGGCAGGAATACCCGGAGCTGGCGCAGCACACCGACCTGATCGCCGCCCACGTGCTGCCCTACTGGGAGTTCGTGCCCATGGAGGACGCCACCGACTTCGTTCTCGAACGCGCCAAGGACCTGAAAAAACTCTTCCCGAAAAAACCCTTGCTGCTCTCGGAGGTCGGCTGGCCGAGTAACGGCCGCATGCGCGGTGGCGCTGACGCATCACAAGCCGATCAGGCCATCTACCTGCGCACCCTGGTTAATGCGCTGAATGCCAAGGGTTACAACTACTTCGTCATCGAAGCCTTCGACCAGCCGTGGAAGGCCAGCGATGAAGGCTCGGTCGGCGCGTATTGGGGCGTGTACAACCTCGAACGTCAGCCCAAGTTCGCCTTCGAAGGCCCGGTGGTGGCGATTCCGCAGTGGCGCCTGCTGGCCATCGGTTCGGTGGTCCTGGCACTGCTCAGCCTGGCCTTGATGCTGATCGACGGCAGCGCCCTGCGCCAGCGCGGGCGGACCTTCCTGACCTTTGTCGCGTTTGCCGGCGGCTCCGCCCTGGTGTGGATTGGCTACGACTACAGCCAGCAGTACAGCACCTGGTTCAGCACCCTGGTCGGCCTGCTGCTCGGCATAGGCGCCTTCGGCGTGTTTATCGTGCTGCTCACCGAGGCTCATGAACTGGCTGAAACCGCCTGGACCCGTGCACGCCGACGCCCCTTCCAGCCAGTGGACAGCGACAGCGCCTACCGGCCCAAGGTGTCGATCCACGTGCCCTGTTACAACGAGCCGCCGGAGATGGTCAAACAGACCCTAGACGCCCTCGCGGCGCTGGATTACCCGGATTACGAAGTCATCATCATCGACAACAACACCAAGGACCCGGCCGTATGGGAACCGGTAGAGGCCTACTGCAAAGTATTGGGCCCGCGTTTCCGTTTCTTCCACGTCGCACCGATTGCCGGCTTCAAGGGCGGCGCACTGAACTACATCCTGCCGCACACCGCGCCAGATGCCGAAGTGGTGGCGGTGATCGACGCCGATTACTGCGTCGATAAAAACTGGCTCAAATACATGGTGCCGCACTTCAGCGACCCGAAAATCGCCGTGGTGCAGTCGCCGCAGGACTACCGCGACGGCAACGAAAACATCTTCAAAAAGCTCTGCTACGCCGAGTACAAAGGCTTCTTCCATATTGGCATGGTGACGCGCAACGACCGCGACGCGATCATCCAGCACGGCACCATGACCATGATCCGCCGCACCGTGATGGACGAGCTGAAGTGGGCCGATTGGACCATCTGCGAAGACGCCGAGCTGGGCCTGCGCGTATTCGAGCAAGGCTATAGCGCCGCCTACGCCCACCAGAGCTTCGGCCGCGGGCTGATGCCGGACACCTTTATCGACTACAAGAAGCAGCGTTTCCGCTGGGCCTATGGTGCTATCCAGATCATGAAGGGCCACGCGCGCAGCCTGTTCCTCGGCAAAGGTTCCCAACTCAAGCCCGGCCAGCGCTACCACTTCGTCGCTGGCTGGCTGCCGTGGGTGGCGGACGGCCTGAATATCTTCTTCACCGTCGGTGCGCTGCTCTGGTCGGCGGCGATGATCATCGTGCCGCAACGGGTCGACCCGCCGCTGATGATCTTCGCCATCCCGCCGCTGGCGCTGTTCTTCTTCAAGTTCGGCAAAATCATGTTCCTCTACCGCAAGGCCATGGGTGTGGATCTGGTGCGCTCATTCCAGGCGGCTATCGCTGGCTTGGCGCTGTCGCACACCATCGCCAAGGCGGTGCTGTACGGCACCTTTACCAAAACCATCCCGTTCTTCCGCACCCCGAAGATGGCCAACAACCACGGCATTCTGGTGGCCTTGGTCGAGGCTCGCGAAGAAGTGTTCATCATGCTGCTGCTATGGGGTGCAGCACTGGGCATTAGCGTTGTCCAGGGCATGCCCAGCGCCGATGTAAAGTTCTGGGTGGCGATGCTCCTGGTGCAATCACTGCCTTACCTGGCGGCGCTGATCATGGCCCTGCTGTCGTCATGGCCCGCGCCTCAGCCAAGCGTACAGCCCGCCCAGCCCGCCGCCACTGAGTAGCCGCAGACTGGAATGCCAGACGGCGGCCAATGGCCGCCGTTTTGCTTTAAGATGGCGGCCTTTCCGCTTGACGCCGCCTTGGAGCCGCAATGACCGCCAACGCCACGCCCCTCTCCCCGACGCTGGAGCTTGCCTGCGAGCTGATCCGCCGCCCGTCCGTTACCCCGCTCGATGAAGGCTGCCAGGAACAGATGACGCGCCGCTTAGCGGCTTGTGGCTTCACCATCGAACCGATGCGGATCGAGGAAGTGGATAATTTCTGGGCCACCCACGGCAGCCACGACGGTCCCGTGCTGTGTTTTGCCGGGCATACCGACGTGGTACCGACCGGCCCGGTACACAGCTGGCAGCACCAGCCATTCGATGCCCTGATCGACGAAGACGGCATGCTCTGCGGCCGTGGCGCGGCGGACATGAAAGGCAGCCTGGCGTCGATGATCATTGCCGTTGAGCGCTTTGTCGCCGAATACCCAAACCATAAGGGCCGTGTCGCCTTTCTGATCACCAGCGACGAAGAAGGCCCGGCGCACCATGGCACCAAGGCCGTGGTCGAGCGCCTGCGCGCGCGCAACGAACGTCTGGACTGGTGCATCGTCGGTGAGCCATCGAGCACCACCCTGGTCGGTGACGTGGTGAAGAACGGCCGTCGCGGCTCGCTCGGCTGCACCCTCACCGTGCGCGGCAAGCAAGGCCACGTGGCCTACCCGCATCTGGCCCGCAACCCGATTCACCTGGCTGCACCGGCGCTGGCCGAACTGGCCTCCGAGCACTGGGACGAAGGCAATGCGTTCTTCCCGCCGACCAGCTTCCAGGTCTCCAACCTGAATGCCGGCACGGGCGCGACCAACGTGATCCCCGGTGAACTGAAAGCGGTGTTCAACTTCCGCTTCTCCACCGAATCCACAGTCGAAGGCTTGCAGCAACGGGTCGACGCGATTCTCACCAAGCACGGCCTGGACTATCACCTCGACTGGGCGCTGTCCGGCATGCCATTTCTCACCGAGCCTGGTGCCCTGCTTGACGGTGTTGCCGCCAGCATCAAAGCGGTCACCGGCCGTGACACCCAGCCGTCGACCAGCGGCGGCACCTCCGACGGGCGCTTTATCGCCACCCTCGGCACCCAAGTCGTCGAACTCGGCCCGGTCAACGCCACTATTCACCAGGTCGACGAGCGCGTATTGGCCAGTGACCTGGATGTGCTTACCGAAATTTATTATCAGACCCTGGTGAACCTGCTCGCATGAGCCTGACCTGCCCTATCTGCCAAGGCGCGCTGAGCCCCGTAGACAACGGTGTGGCCTGCCCGGCCAACCACCGCTTCGACCGCGCACGCCAGGGTTACCTGAACCTGTTGCCGGTGCAGCACAAAAATAGCCGTGACCCAGGCGACAATGCCGCCATGGTCGAGGCGCGTCGGCGCTTTCTCGATGGTGGCCATTACGCGCCCCTGGCCAAACGTCTGGCCGAGCTGGCGGCGCGCTATAACCCGAACCGCTGGCTGGATATTGGCTGTGGCGAGGGTTACTACACCGCGCAAATCGCCGATGCCCTGCCACACGCCGACGGCTATGCCCTGGATATCTCCCGCGAGGCAATCAAGCGCGGCTGCAAGCGCGCCCCGCAGCTCAGTTGGCTGGTGGCGAGCATGGCCCGCGTGCCATTGGCTGATGCCAGCTGCCAACTGCTGGCCAGCGTATTCAGCCCGCTCGACTGGCAGGAAGCCAAACGCCTGTTGGCGTCCGGTGGCGGCCTGCTGCGCATGGGGCCAACCCGTGACCACCTGATGGAGCTCCGCCAGCAGCTGTATGACGAAGTGCGTGAGTATGATGATCAGAAGCACCTGGAGCTGATCCCCGAAGGCATGCGCCTGGCGCACAGCGAAACCCTGACATTTACTCTACAGCTGGACAGCAGCGAAGCCCGCGCCGACCTGCTGGCCATGACCCCACACGGCTGGCGCGCCAGCGCCGAACGCCGCGCCGCAGTCATTGCCCAACCCTGTGCAGTGACCGTTGCCATCCGCTACGACTGGATCGAGAAGCTATGACCATGCGCCAACCGGATATCGAGATTTACCTGAAAGACGCCGACCACAACGCCATTGGTGAGTGGTTGAGCAACGCACTGGGCAGCTGCACACCCTGGCAGCAGAAAGGCCAAACCTACAAATGCATGGCCGGTGATGTACCCGTCACCTGGTTGCCCAAGGCCGTCGGCAAATGGCACAGCCTGTTTTTGGAAAGCGACGCCACGCCCTGGGCCGACGACCTCACGTGCGCGCAAGCGGCTTTTGCCGCCCTGAATGTCGAAGTGCGCTGTGCGCCCAACGGCTGGGAAGAAGAGGAAAGCGACGAGCAGGCCGACCGCTGGATGCGCATCAGCGCCGACGGGGTTGAGGAAATCACCTGGCGCACCGCTAACTGAGCGACTGACAGACACACAAAACCCCGCCTAGGCGGGGTTTTGTTTAACCGGGCGTTGACTGCTTACCGGGTTTCTTTAGCGCTTCGTTACAGCGCTCAAGGCGCAACATCGTTTAGATACGGAACTGCCCGACCAATTCCTGCAAGCGCAAGGCCAGGCCATTGAGTTCACGCGAGGTCTGCGCGCCCTCGGCGGCATCACTGGCAACGCCATCCACCGCCCCGGCAATCTGATGCACGCTGCGGTTGATTTCCTCGGCCACGGCGGTCTGCTCTTCAGCTGCACTGGCGATCTGCGCGTTCATCGAGTTGATCGTGCCGATCAGGCCAGCGATGGTGTCCAGCGCCGTGCCGGCCTGGTTGGCCTGTTCGCGGGTGCTTTCGCCCTTCTCACCCGCGCGCTGCATGCTGGCCACCGTGCGTGCCGTGGCATTTTGCAGGCGATCGATCATGCTTTGAATCTCGCCGGTGCTTTGCTGGGTGCGGCTCGCCAGCGCCCGCACTTCGTCGGCAACTACCGCAAAACCACGTCCGGCTTCGCCAGCGCGCGCCGCTTCGATGGCCGCATTCAGTGCCAGCAGGTTGGTTTGCTCGGCAATGGCGCGGATCACATCAAGCACGCTGACGATGCCCTGTACGTCTTTTTGCAGGCTTTCCAGCGACTCACCACTGCTGTGCATTTCCACGCTCAGCTCATGGATCTGCTTGATATTCAATTCCACCACATGTTTGGCGGACTGGCCTTGCTGATCGGTTTCCTGAGCGGCTTCGGCCGCGCGCTGGGCGCTCATGGCCACTTCGTGGGCCGCCGCAGACATTTCATTAATCGCCGTGGCGACCTGGTCCGTTTCATGCCGCTGGCCTTCCATCGCCTGCTCCGAACGCTGCGCCTGGCTGGCTACTGCGCCAACTAGGCCACTGAGCTGGGTTGTCGTGCCGGCGACCTGCTGCACCAGACCATGAATTTTCTCCACGAACCGGTTGAAGGAGCCGGCCAACTCGCCCATTTCATCCTGGCTGGTAATTGGCAGGCGATGCGTCAGGTCACCGTCGCCGGCGGCCATGTCATCGAGGTTGCGCTTAATCAGCAGCAGTGGACGCAGCAACGACTGGCTGAGGCCCATGGCGAGGATCGCAATCACCACCAACAAGCCCAGGGCCGAACCGATCATGATCAGTAGCAAGCGGTCGATGCTCTTTTGGAACTCAGCACGCGCCACTTGCACATCACGCTCGACACCGTCGAGGTTCAGCGACGTACCGAACACCATCTTCCACTTCGGCAGGTGCTCGGAGTACCCCACCTTCGGCACCAGCTCAGTACTGCCACCCAGCACAAAGCTGTAGTTCACGTAATGGCTGCCATCTATACCGGCACGCACCAGCTCGCGAATGGCATAGACGCCATTGGGGTCGCGGAAATCATTGAAGCTTTCGCCGACCTGCTTGCCGGTATTGCCTTGCAGTACACGCACGATCTGCTCGTCGTAGCCCCAGAAGTAGCCGTCATCACCGTAAGACAAGCGCTCAAGAACCTTCACGGCCTCAGCGCGCGCCGCCATATCGCCTTCCGCCGAAGCCTGATACAGCGGTGCCAGCATATTCTTGGCTAGCTCGACATATTGCTTAAGCTCGGCTTGACGATCCTTGATCAAGCTTTCACGGGTTTTGCTTTCCTGCTGGTCGGCAAGGCTTTGCAATTGATGCACAGCTACGGCGCTGAGCAGAATCGCCAGTAGAAAAATCGGACCGAGTGCAAGCAACAACAGTTTGGAGCGTACGCGCAACGTTGAAAGCATCACCAACTACCTCTTGGAAGGACGGACAACGGCAGCGGCTCAGCGCTTTACCGTATCGACTATTACTTACAGCTATATAGCGACCGCTGCCGGAAATAATTGAGCAGGTTTTTCAGCACATACAAAAAGACCCCGAATATCGGGGTCTTTTATGGCGAAACGCAGGCGTGGTTACTGCATTTTCTTCAGTTCTTCGTCACGCAGTTCGCGGCGCAGAATCTTGCCGACGTTGGTGGTCGGCAGTATGTCGCGGAACTCGACGGCCTTGGGCACCTTGTAACCGGTGACATTGGCGCGCATGTGCTCCATGACCTGCTCTTTGGTCAGGGTTTCACCCGGCTTGACCACCACGAAGATCTTGATCGCCTCACCCGACTTCTCGTCCGGCACACCGATGGCCGCGCATTGCAGTACGCCCGGCAAGGTGGCCAGCACGTCTTCCAGCTCATTCGGGTAGACGTTGAAGCCGGACACCAGAATCATGTCCTTCTTGCGATCGACGATGCGCATATAACCGTCGTCCTGAATCACCGCGATGTCGCCGGTCTTCAGCCAACCATCGGCATCAAGGACTTCGTCGGTGGCTTCCTGGCGCTGCCAGTAGCCCTTCATCACCTGCGGGCCTTTGACGCACAGCTCACCAATCGAGCCCAGCGGCTGCTCAACGCCGTCATCGTCGACCACCTTGCAGAGAGTCGACGGCACCGGAATACCGATGGTGCCGATCTGGATATTGCTGAACGGGTTAACCGAGGCCACCGGGCTGGTTTCGGTCATGCCAAAACCTTCGCAGATCGAACACCCCGTGACCTGCTTCCAGCGCTCGGCGGTGGCCAATTGCAGGGCCATGCCGCCGGAGAAGGTGGCTTTCAGAGTGGAGAAATCCAGCTTGCGGAAATCCTCGTTGTTGCACAGGGCCACAAACAAGGTATTGAGGCCGACAAACCCGGTGAACTTGTACTTGGCCAGGTCCTTGGTCATGGCCGGTAGATCACGCGGGTTGGTGATCAGCACGTTGTGCCCACCAATCAGCATCATCGCCATGCAATGAAAGGTGAACGCGTAGATGTGGTACAGCGGCAATGGCGCGATCAGCACTTCGCTGCCTTCGCTCATTTCCGCGCCCATCAGCGCTTTAACCTGGAGCATGTTAGCGATCAGGTTGCGGTGGGTCAGCATCGCGCCCTTGGCCACGCCGGTGGTGCCGCCGGTGTATTGCAATACAGCGATTTCGCCATTGTTCGGTGCGGCGTCAGTAGACGTCTGACCGCGACCCTTGGCCATGGCTGCAGTGAACTTGACTGCGCGCGGCAGGTTGTAGGCCGGCACCATCTTCTTCACGTGCTTGACCACGCTGTTGACCAGCAGGCGCTTGAGCGGCGACAGCATGTCGCCCACTTCAGTGATGATGACCGTCTTGATCCCGGTTTTCGGCAGTACCTGCTCAACCAGATGGGCCATGTTGGCCAGGCTGACCAGCGCTTTGGCGCCGGAGTCGTTGAACTGGTGCTCCAACTCACGTGCGGTGTACAGCGGGTTGGTGTTGACCACCACCAGACCGGCGCGCAAGGCGCCAAACACGACAACCGGGTACTGCAACACGTTGGGCAGTTGCACGGCGATGCGGTCGCCGGGCTGTAAATCGGTGTTTTGCTGCAAGTAGGCGGCAAACACGCCAGACAACTCGTACAGCTCACCGTAGGTAATGGTTTTACCCATATTGCTGAAAGCAGGCTTGTCGGCGAAGCGTTGGCAGGACTCTTTCAGTACCGCCTGGATATTCGGGTACTGGTCAGGATTGATTTCGGCAGCAATCCCAACGGGATACTTATCCTTCCAAAAGTTTTCGTTCATGGAAGCCCACTCCTCAGCAACAGCTTGATCTTCACCGCGCATAGACGGCTGTTTATTGTAGATTCGCGTGTTTTTAATAATTTAAACGGCAGAAAAATGCCGGGAGCATTTTTTGAGGGTGCACCGCGATGGCCTAAAGGCCGGTCGCTATAGATGACGGATCACAAAAAAGCCGGCCGAGGGTAGCAGCTTTGCCAAACAGCGACTAGCACCAATAAGTGCCGCTACAGTCACTAAAATGACTAAACGCAGACTTATGGTCACTCTTATAATATCGCCAGAACCGGCGAACTATAGGCCTTGCAGAGGGATTACTCGGTTTTTCGCCAGCGCCTCAGAACTGGCGAACGCGGTTCTGAGGGCCAGCAGAAAACACTTGTTAGGCGATATCGCGCAGTTCGCGACGGAGGATTTTGCCCACGGGGGTCATTGGCAACGAATCACGGAAGACAATCTGCTTGGGCACCTTGTAGCCGGTGAAGTTTTCCTTGCAGTAG
This sequence comes from Pseudomonas sp. MIL19, assembly GCF_028680365.1. Taxonomy (NCBI): domain Bacteria; kingdom Pseudomonadati; phylum Pseudomonadota; class Gammaproteobacteria; order Pseudomonadales; family Pseudomonadaceae; genus Pseudomonas; species Pseudomonas sp. MIL19. The sequence goes on from NZ_JAPPVG010000003.1 coordinate 94,997, forward strand.
GCCTTGAGCGTATCGGCATCGAGGCTGCTGTCGCGGGCCACTACGAACAGTTTGACCGCTTCTCCGGACTTCTCGTCCGGCACGCCGATAGCCGCACAGCTGACCACTTGTGGATGGGCCATGATCACATCCTCGATCTCGTTGGGGTACACGTTAAAGCCCGAGACGATGATCATGTCCTTCTTACGGTCGACGATGCGCACGAAGCCGTCCGGGTCGATCACCGCCACGTCACCACTCTTGAACCAGCCCTCGGCATCCAGCACCTCGGCGGTGGCTTCCTCGCGCTGCCAGTAGCCCTTCATTACCTGCGGGCCCTTGATGCACAGCTCGCCGCGCTCGCCCAGGGGCTGCTCGACGCCATCGTCGTCGATTACCTTGAACGCCGTACCCGGTACCGGAATGCCAACAGTGCCCAGGCGCACTTTGTCACCGTAGGCATTGGTGCTGGCCACCGGGGAGGTTTCGGTCAGGCCATAGCCTTCGGTGACCGGGCAGCCGGTCACCGCCTGCCAGCGCTCGGCCGTGGCTTTGACCAGTGCGGTACCACCGGAGTTGGTCAGTTTGAAATGGGAGAAATCAAGGTTCTTGAATTCCGGGTGATCCATCAACGCGACGAACAAGGTGTTGAGCCCCAGCAGCGCCGAGAACTGCCACTTACCCAGCTCTTTGACGAAACCTGAGATATCCCGCGGGTTGGTGATCAGCACGTTGTGATTACCGTTGACCATCATGCACATGCAGTTCGCGGTGAAGGCATAGATATGATAGAGCGGCAGCGGCGCGATCATGATTTCCTGGCCCTGCTTCATCAGCGGGCTGCCATCATCGCCGAGCTGCGACAGGCAGGCATCCACCTGCAGCATATTGGCCACCAGGTTGCCGTGGGTGAGCATCGCGCCCTTGGCCACGCCTGTGGTGCCGCCGGTGTATTGCAGCACCGCGATATCGTCTTGGCCAACCTTGACCGGTTTCAGCGCATGGCCTTGGCCCTGCTTGAGCGCATCCTTGAACGCCACCGCCTGCGGCAGGTGGTAGTCAGGGACCATCTTCTTGACCTTCTTCACCACGGTGTTGACCAGCCAGCCCTTTAAGCTCGGCAGCATGTCGCCCATTTTGGCTTCGATCAGGTAATCGATCTCGGTATCGGGCAGCACGTCCTGCACCAGCTTGCCGAACATGTTCAGGTACACCAGCGCGCGCACGCCGGCATCCTTGAACTGGTGGCGCATCTCGCGGGCGGTGTAGAGCGGGTTGGTGTTGACCACAATCAGCCCGGCACGCATCGCGCCGAACACGGCAATCGGATACTGCAGCACGTTGGGCATCTGCACGGCGATACGGTCACCCGGCTGCAGGTCAGTGTGCTTTTGCAGGTAAGCGGCAAAAGCCGCCGAGAGCCGGTCCAACTCGGCATAGGTCAGTGTCACCCCCATGTTGCTGAAAGCGGACCGGTCGGCGAACTTCTTGCACGAGCGCTCGAACACCTCGATAACCGACTTATAAGCCCCCAAATCGATGTCATTGGGGACGCCGGCCGGGCGTTTGTCGCTCCAGAAATCAGGCTGCATTATTTTTATCCTCTTGCCCTGAGATGGTCTGATCCGCGCTGCGGAGTTGGCTGGAACTTAACAGTTAACGCCATACAGGCAAATAGCCTGGCAGCGTCATTGACGCACTGAATCTTGCCGCTCCCTGTGGAACTATCCTGGGCCGCCACGTATAACCGTTCAGGTCATAACCATAAAAATTCGCCATGCCTTTGATTCTGCCCATGCTGGCCTTACTGATTCTGCTCGCGCAGCCTGCGCAGGCCGAATCACAGCTGCGCATGGCCACCTTGGAGTACCCGCCCTACAGCTCTGAACACCTGCCCGATGGCGGCAGCATCGTCGCCCTGACCCGCCGTGCCTTTGCCGTGCGTGGTTACTCAGTACAGATTGATTTCATGCCGTGGCTGCGCGTTCGCAGGGCATTACAAAACCGTAGCCATCAGGGCGCAATGGCCTTATGGCCCAGCGACATTACAGCGGACGGGCTGCAAGCCTCGCGGCCACTCTTTTACAGCGAGCTGGGGCTATTTATCCGCAGCGACTATCCGCTGCAATTCACTGACTTAAAGCAACTGCGTGGGCAAACCTTAGGCATTGTGCGCGGTTATGCTTACCCGCAGCATGTGCTCGACGCGGGGTTGCACCTTGAAGAGGCCGTTAACGACATCAGCAACCTACGCAAACTCAAGGCCCGACGCTTCAACATGGTGCTGCTCGAACACATCGTTGGTAATCACCTGATCAATAACGATGAACAGCTGCGCGGCACACTGCGCTGGCACGGCAACGTGGTGGAACGGATTCCCCTGCTGGTCGGATTTATCCAGCCCAAGGCCGGCGAGCCCGACTGGAGCAAGGTGTTTGAGCAAGGCCTGCGCGACCTGCACAGCAGTGGCGAGTACATGCAAATTTTGCGCGAGCACAATCGCTAAACCCGCACGGACTTTGCGCCACGCCTTACTGGGTGCACAATGCCCAGCCTCTGCAGGCTTAAGGGATTCGCCATGCTCCACCAAGCGTTCTGGCTCGACAGCACCGATGCGGCGCCCCTCTACGTAAATCGTTGGTACAGCGAGCAACCGCCCAAAGCATTGGTGATGGTGGCCCATGGCATGGCCGAACACAGTGGCCGCTATGCACGGCTGGCTGAAGCGTTGGTGGCGCAGGGTTTCGAGCTGTACGCGCACGACCAGCGCGGACATGGCAAAACCGCTGAGTATGGCGTGCTCGGCCACTATGCCGACAGCAAGGGCTGGGAGCTGGTGGTCAATGACCTGGCCAACCTTAATCACCATATGCGCCAGAGCCACCCGCAAACGCCGATTTTCCTGCTTGGCCACAGCATGGGCAGCTACATCAGCCAGGCCTACCTCATGCACCATAGCTGTAGCTTGCAGGGGGCGATTCTCTCCGGCTCCAACTACCAGCCCGTGGCGCTGTACCGCGCCGGCCAGTTGCTCGCGCGTTTCGAACGCTGGCGGCAAGGCCCGCTGGGCTATAGCGCGCTGCTTGAGTTCGTCTCGTTCGGCTCGTTCAACAAGGCCTTCAAGCCCAACCGCACGACTTTCGACTGGCTGAGCCGCGACCCGTTGGAGGTCGATAAGTACATCAATGACCCACTGTGCGGCTTCCGCTGCAGCAACCAGTTGTGGATCGACCTACTCGGCGGCCTGCAACAGATCACGCCGCTGCGCAGCCTCGCGCAGATCGACAACAGCCTGCCGCTGCTGGTCATTGGCGGCGCGTGTGACCCCGTGAGCGACGGCCACCGTCAACAAGACCTGGGCAATGCCCTGATCGCCGCCGGCAACACGCAGGTACAGGTCAAAATCTACCCGGGTGCCCGTCACGAACTGCTCAACGAGAGCAACCGCGACGACGTCACCACTTACCTCATCGACTGGTTGCACCAGGCACTTAGCCAACCGCGCCAGCGCCACCCACAAAGCCAAGCGAGTCATCCATGAGCCAAAGCAGCAACACGCCCTACGACGCCCTTGAAGTCGGTCAAACGGCCAACTACAGCAAGACCGTCACTGAACGCGATATTCAGCTGTTTGCCGAAGTCTCTGGCGACCACAACCCGGTGCACCTGGATGCCGAATACGCCGCCACCACCATGTTCAAAGAGCGCATCGCCCACGGCATGTTCAGCGGTGCGTTGATCAGCGCTGCGGTGGCCTGTGAGTTGCCTGGCCCGGGCACCATTTATATTGGCCAGAGCATGCGTTTTACCGCGCCGGTAAAACTCGGTGACACCCTCACCGTGCGCCTGGAAATTCTGGAAAAACTGCCGAAATTCCGCGTGCGCGTAGCCACCCGCGTGTTCAACCAGAACGATGAAATGGTGGTAGACGGTGAAGCGGAAATCCTCGCGCCGCGCAAAGCGCAGACCGTTGAGCTGACAAAGTTGCCGCCGATCACCATCGGCTAAAAAGCACAACTGCTCAGCGGTACACCGCTTCTGCGGCAAGTTCCTAAACAGCCTCTAAGCTTGTTAGCCCACGTCACCGCTGCTCCCTGCAGCGGTGCACGCCCCACCCACACAATCGCGCCAAGGCAATCCGTTTTGGCGCCTCTGGAGATTTCCATGTCCCTGTCCATGTACCACGCCTCCATCCCAGTCTTTACCCGCCAGCTCACCAACCTGTCGACCATCCTCGGCATCGCCGCGGCCCACGCTGAAGAAAAGAAGATCGAACAGAGCGTGTTTCTCAACGCGCGCCTGGCCCCCGATATGTTCCCGCTGAGCCGTCAGGTGCAGATCGCCTGTGATGGCGCCAAGGCCGGCGCTGCACTGCTGGCTGAAGTTGACGCACCGAGCCACGCCGACGACGAAACCACCTTCGCCGAACTGCAAGCGCGCATCGCCAGCACCCTGACCTTCCTGCAAAGCCTCAGCGCCGCGCAGATTGATGGCAGCGACGCACGTACCGTGACACTCAAGCGCCGCGACAAGGAAACCCACTTCCAAGGCCAGGCGTTCCTGCTTGACCACGTGCTGCCGAACTTCTATTTCCACTACACCACCGCCTACGCCATCCTGCGCCACAATGGCGTCAACGTCGGCAAACGCGACTTCCTCGGCACCCGCTAAATAGCCCAGTAAGTTAAAGCCGCGCCCACTGCCCATCGCCCCGATGGGCCTGCAGGTGCGGCAACACTGCGGCCAGCAGCGGCTCTTTGAAGGCTTCCTGGAAGCGATGGGCCAGGCCCGGAATCAACTTCAACTCACTGCCCTTGATATGCGCCGCCACATGCACGCCGTGCATCACCGGTAGCAAAGGGTCGGCGGTGCCATGCACCACCAGGGTCGGTACGCGTAGACGATTGAGCAGGTCAACCCGGCTCGGCTCAGCCAGGATCGCCAGTAATTGGCGCTCCACGCCTTGCGGATTAAACGCTCGGTCGTAGGCCAGCTCAGCCTGTTGCAACAGCTGCTCGCGGTCATCCGTAACCGTTGGGCTGCCCAATGCAGCTAACAGATCCGCCTGCTGCTGCAGCGCCACGGCGCGATTCGGCGCTTCACGTTTGGCCAGTAACGCCAATAACGCATTGCTTGGCGCCGGCAAGCCCTGAGCACCGGAGCTGGTCATGATCAGGGTCAGGCTCTGCACCCGTGCAGGCGCAAGGTCGGCCATATGCTGGGCAATCATCCCGCCCATGCTCGCGCCCAGCACATGAAACTGCCGCACGCTCAGGGCATCCATCAACCCCAGGGCATCGTTGGCCATATCACGCAGCCCATAAGGGGCCGACACGGATAAACCCACGCGATAGCGCAGGGCTTCATAGGTCAGGTTGATAGACGGCGCCGCATGCGCCCAGGCGCTCAAACCCACATCGCGATTATCAAAGCGAATGACGCGAAAGCCTTGCTGGCACAGGCGCACGACCACTTCATCGGGCCAGTGAATCAGCTGTCCACCCAGCCCCATCACCAGCAGCAACGCCGGATCACTGCTGCGCCCGATGCTCTGGTACGCCAGGCGCACCTCGCCGACGTCGGCCATGGCGGTCGGCACCTGAACATCACACCGTTGAGCGGCTAAAACAGGCACGCCGCAGAGCAGTGCGGCGAGAAAAATAAGTACACGCATAACATCACCACATCACAGGACAGCGAAACGCAGCCCCCCATTAAGACGCGAGTGTGGTGATAGTTGTACAAGCGCGCTGCCACACAACCGTGACAGTTTGATGATGGCGGACGAACGGCAACACGCCGTTCATCTTTATGCCGTCTTAGGCCAGCTCAATACGCAGCTGACGGGCCGCCGCGACCATGTTCACCAATGCCGCTTCAGTCTCCGGCCAGGCGCGGGTTTTCAGGCCGCAGTCCGGATTGACCCACAAACGCTCAACGGGAATACGCTGCGCCGCCTTGCGCAGCAAGTTGGCCATCTCGGCTGTATCCGGCACCCGTGGCGAGTGAATGTCGTATACACCCGGGCCGATGTCGCTGGGGTAAGCGAACGCCTCGAAGGCCTGCAAAAGCTCCATGTCCGAGCGCGAGGTTTCGATGGTGATCACGTCGGCATCCATGGCAGCGATGGCCTCGATCACATCGTTGAACTCGCTGTAGCACATATGGGTGTGGATCTGCGTTTCGTCGCGCACACCCGAGGCGCACAGGCGGAAGGCTTCAGTGGCCCAGTTCAAGTAACCCTGCCACTGCGCCTGACGCAGTGGCAGGCCTTCACGGAAGGCCGCTTCGTCAATTTGGATGATCTTGATGCCGGCCGTTTCCAGGTCCACCACCTCATCACGAATCGCCAAGGCCAACTGGCGCGCCTGCTGTTCGCGGGAAATATCGTCACGCGCAAAAGACCACATCAGCATGGTCACCGGGCCGGTGAGCATGCCCTTCATCACCTTCTTAGTGAGGGTTTGCGCGTAGCCGAGCCAGGCCACGGTCATGGCCTTGGGCCGGCTCAGATCGCCATAGATGACTGCCGGTTTGACGCAGCGTGAGCCGTAGCTCTGCACCCAGCCGAAACGGGTGAAGGCATAGCCGTCGAGTTGCTCGGCGAAGTACTCGACCATGTCATTACGCTCGGCCTCCCCATGCACCAACACATCCAGGCCGAGGTTTTCCTGGACTTCAACGGCATGGCGAATCTCGCTGTGCATGGCCTCGGTGTAGTCACCGGCCGAGAGCTTGCCGGCCTTGAACGCCTGACGTGCCAGACGGATGGCTGCGGTTTGCGGGAACGAACCAATGGTCGTAGTAGGGAACGCCGGTAACTGCAGACGCGCACGCTGCTGCTCGATACGCCTGGCAAATGGCGATTGGCGTTGGCTGTCGGCGGCAGTAATCGCCGCCAGGCGGGCCTGCACCGCTGGTTTATGGATGCGCGGTGACTGCGCGCGGCTGGCCTGCACTGCATTGCTGGCCGCCAATGCGGCTTGCACCTGGGCGTTCTGCGGGTCATTCAGGACCGTCGTCAGCAGCGCGACTTCCTCGCACTTCTGCACGGCGAAGGCCAGCCAGCTTTTCAGCTCATCATCGAGCGTGTCTTCACGGTTCAGATCGACCGGGCTGTGCAGCAGCGAGCAGCTCGGCGCCACCCACAGGCGCTCACCCAAGCGTTCCTGAGCCTGCTGCAGAATCTCCAGAACGGCCTGCAGATCAGTGCGCCAGACATTACGCCCGTTGACCACGCCCAGCGACAGCACCTTGTAGGCCGGCAGCCGGTCGAGGATGGTCGGAAACTGTTCAGGGGCACGCACCAGGTCGATATGCAGGCCATCCACCGGCAGGCTGGCGGCCAGACCGAGGTTGTCCTCCAGGCCGCCGAAGTAAGTGGCGATCAGCTTCTTGCCCGGCTCGCGCTGGAGAATGTTGTAGCCACGCTCAAAAGCGTTCTTCCACTCTTGCGGCAGGTCCAGCGCGAGAATCGGCTCGTCGATTTGCACCCACTCCACACCCTGAGCGGCCAGGCGCTGCAGGATTTCGCCGTAAACCGGCAGCAGGCGCTCCAACAGGTCGAGGCGATCGAATTCGCCGCCCTTGGCCTTGCCCAGCCACAGGTAAGTCAGCGGCCCGATCAGCACCGGCTTGATCGCGTGGCCCAGCGCGTGCGCTTCCTTGACCTCATCAAACAGTTGCATCCAGCTCAGCTGAAATTGCTGATCGTCCGTGAACTCCGGGACCAGGTAGTGGTAGTTGGTATCAAACCACTTGGTCATCTCTTGGGCATGGGCCCCAGCGCAGCAGCTGTTGCCGCTCTTGTTGGCAACGGCACCCCGCGCCATAGCAAACAGGGTATCCAGGGTCGGCTTGCCGCCTGCCGGGCGAAAGCGCTCGGGGATTACGCCAAAGGTCAGCGAGTGCGTCAGCACCTGGTCGTACCAGGCAAAGTCACCGACCGGCAACAGGTCGAGGCCAGCAGCCTTTTGCACCTGCCAATGGGCGGCACGTAGCTCACGGCCAACCGCCTGCAAGCCCGCTTCATCCAGCCCGCCTTGCCAGTAGGCTTCCAGGGCCTTTTTCAGCTCACGGTCGCGGCCGATACGCGGAAAACCAAGGGAATGGGACAGGGCCATGTCGAAACGCTCCATAGATAAACAAGATGGGGCGTATTCTCGGCAAGCAAGGATAGTGAAACAAACTCAATCTATTCGCCTTGATCTACAGTTTTATTCATGTAGGGTAACTGGCGTTGTTTTCATCCACCCCTTGAACGCACACCTCAAGAATGGATGAGTGAAGCGTCATTCCTTACCCCGAGGCCTCCATGCTCGAACTGCGCCACCTGAAAACCCTGCACGCCCTGCGCGAAAGCGAAAGCCTGGTGGACGCCGCCGAGCGCCTGCACCTGACGCAATCGGCCCTGTCCCACCAATTCAAGGAATTGGAAGAACGCCTGGGTATGCAGCTATTTGTGCGCAAGACCAAGCCGGTGCGCTTTACCAGTGCCGGCCTACGCTTGCTGCAACTGTCCGACACGGTATTGCCGCTGCTGCGCGGTGCCGAGCGCGACTTGGCGCGCCTGGCGGGCGGCACGGCCGGGCGCCTGCATATGGCCATTGAATGCCACAGCTGCTTCCAGTGGCTGATGCCAACCATCGACCAGTTTCGTGATGCCTGGCCTGAAGTCGAATTGGACCTGGCCTCGGGCTTCTCCTTTGCCCCGCTGCCGGCTCTGGCGCGCGGCGATCTGGACCTGGTGGTGACCTCTGACCCACTGGAGTTGGCCGGCATCACCTACGTACCGCTGTTCACCTATGAGGCCATGCTCGCCGTGGCCAATCAGCATGCGCTGGCCAATAAAGCCTGCATCAAGCCGGAAGACCTGGCCAGCGAGACCCTGATCACCTACCCGGTGGAGCGCGACCGCCTGGATATCTTCACCCGCTTTCTCGAACCGGCGGATGTCGAACCTGCGCAAGTGCGCACCTCCGAGCTGACGGTGATGATGATGCAGCTGGTCGCCAGCGGCCGTGGCGTTTGCGGTTTGCCCAACTGGGCGCTGCATGAGTACAGCTCGCGCGGCTACGTCACCGCCAAGCGTTTAGGCGACAAAGGTCTGTTCGCCACCCTGTACGCCGGCATTCGCACCGACATGCTCGACGCGCCCTTTATGCGCGACTTCCTGCTGACCGCCAAAGACACCTCCTTCGCCAACCTGGAAGGCGTTAGCGTGGCGCGCTAAGGCCGCAGCCACGGCAGGATGGGTTAGCCGCGCAGCGCTCTAAGCCGCGTTTGCGTGATGACTATCGCGTGCTCACCCCTTCCTGCGCGCACAACTCAATCGCTCCGGAACAACGCTTTAGCCTCGCCCGATAAACGCGATAAAAAAGCCTGACCGACAGGCATCAATGCCCTAGGCAGCGGCTGGGCAGCGGCGCATAATTCGCGCCGCTCAAGCCCCCTCCGATCCCTGGATGCACTTCCGTCATGATCGTTCGCCCGCGCCCCAATGCGCTGCACCTGTTCTTCGTTCGCCGTGGTTCAATCTTCCCGCATATCGCCTCCAAACTGCTGAGCATTACGCTGCTGTCCTGCGTGGTGGTGGGGCTCTATGAGAGTGGCTGGATGCAGTGGCTCAGCCACGTCAGCGCGCCGCCCTTTTCGCTGTTAGGGTTGGCCCTCTCGGTGTTTCTCGGCTTTCGCAACAGCGCCTGTTATGAGCGCTGGTGGGAAGCACGCAAACAGTGGGGTGAGCTGATTATTCAAGCCCGCGGCCTGGCCCGCGAATGCCAGGCCCTGTTGCCCGGTGACGACAATGCACGGCTGCGCCGCCTGACCATCGAACGCTGCATTGCCTTCGCCCACGCCCTGGCCGCCCATCTGCGTGGCCAGGATGCGGCGGCGGCCTGTGCGGCCTGGCTCAGCCCGGATGAACTGACGGCACTGCGCCAACGGCGCAACGTGCCAGACACCCTGCTCAACTGGATCAATCAGGATCTGGCCCTGTGCGTACGCGAACAACGCCTCAGCGACGTGCTCTATCGCGGCCTGGAGCAACGCCTGGATACCTTGGCGTCCAGCCAGGCCATTTGCGAACGGATCAAAAGCACGCCAACGCCGTTCGCCTACACCTTGCTGCTGCACCGCACGGCCTGGTTGTTCTGCATGCTGCTGCCGTTTGGTTTAGTCAGCTCACTGGAGCTGCTCACGCCGGTGCTTGTGACGATTATTGCCTACACCTTCTTCGGCCTGGATGCGCTGGGTGACGAGCTGGAGGAGCCCTTTGGCTTGTCGGACAATGACTTACCCCTGAGCGCCATGGTCCGCGGCATAGAGATCGACTTGCTGGAAAACCTAGGCGATGCACTACCCGAACCGCTGCAACCGCAAGGCTATATTTTGCAGTAACACGCGCCCGCGCCAACGCTTGTTACAACGACTCGCTTGCAGGTCGTGACCGACAGTCATAGAGTGACCGATAGTCACGACCAGCAAAAGAGTCGCCATGCGCTACCAAGATCAACTCTTCGAACAACGCGAAAGCGCCATCCTCGATGCTGCCCGCCGGCTATTTGCCGAGCAGCCTTGGGATCGCGTCACCATTGCCGAAGTCGCGACTGCTGCGGGTATCGGTAAGGGCACGGTGTACAAACACTTCCCCAGCAAGGAAGCGCTGTATGCGCGCCTGGTACTCGACCTCAACCAGATAAACCTGCACGAACTGCGCGCCCTGCAAGCCGCCAGCTCAGCCCAGGATGCAATGCGCACAGTAATTCGGCGCGCATTCGAACAGATGCTGGCCAACCCAATAGAAACGCAGCTGTGTTTGCACTGCGACCGCCCGGAATTCCAGGAGCGCCTGGAAGCCCCGTTCCGCCAGCAGTTTCTTGACCTGGAGTGCGAGTATCAGCGGTTCTTCGCCGACTTGCTCAGCGCCACCCTGGACAACCAAACCCTCAGCCAAGCCGACACGCAGAACCTGCTCTGGGGCGTCGAAGCCTGTGTCAGTGGCGTTATGACGCGCATTGCCTCAGGTGGCTTCGCCCATTGGGCCGAGCCAATTGCCCTGGATGACTACTTCGCCCGCGTCACCGACTTCATCATTGCCGGCCTGCGCACACAGGCGGCTGCACTGCTTGCCCACCCTTCTCGCCACGAGTAACCACCCATGTTCAGTCAGCTGTCTAAACGCCCCTGGTTGATCGCGATTGCCGTCAGCGTAGTGCTTGTGCTGTGGCTACTCAGCGGCGCGCTGTTGAAAACTCAGGAAACCGCTAGCGCCGATGCCCCCGTGCAAGCGCCAGGTCTGGCCAAAGTTGAAGTGCAGTGGCTGCAAGCCAGCCCGATGCAGCGCGAGCATGTGGTGCAGGGGCAGGTCGAAGCCTGGCGCCGCGTCGAGTTGCGCTCACAAATCAGCGGCACGGTGATTCGCCTGGATCAGGACAAAGGCAGCCCGGTCAAGCAAGGTCAGGTGTTACTCAGCCTGTCCACGGACAACCGCCCGGCCCAGCTGGCCAAGGGTGAAGCCGATGTGCGCCAGCGTGAGGCGGATGCCAAGGCCGCCGCGCGCCTGCGTGAACGCAATATGATTTCCACCAACGAGCTGATCCGCCTGCAAAGTGAGCTGGCCAAGGCCCGCGCCGAGCTGGACCTGGCGCGTATTCAGCTGAGCCATACACAGATCACAGCGCCTTTTGCCGGCATGTATGAGCAGCGCATGGTCGAGCTGGGGGATTTCGTCCAGCCCGGGCAAAGCCTGCTGACCCTAGTCGACATCAGCCTGCTTAAAGTCAGCGCGCAGATCGCCCAGCAGGAAGTGACCCAGCTGACGCTTGGCCAGCCGGTGAAAATTGAGCTGCTCGATGGCCGCGAACTGCAGGGTGAGCTGCACTTTATCGCGGCCGCCGCCGACCCCGACTCACGTAGCTTTCGCATCGAGGTCAAGGTCGACAATGCCAAAGCGCTGCGTTTAGCCGGGGCCAGCGCAACCCTGCATATTCAAACGGGCGAGTCCCTGGCGCAGCGTATTTCTCCGGCGTTGTTGAGCCTGGATAAAGCCGGGCGCCACGGGGTCAAATGGGTCAACGAGCAGCAACAGGTGGTGTTCACTCCGGTGCAGCTGATCAGTGTCGACAACCAGGGTGCCTGGGTCAGCGGCTTACCCAACAAGGTCGCGCTGATTACCCTCGGCCAGGGCTTTGTCGAACCCGGCCAGCAGGTGATCAGCCAGTTGGCCAAAGGGAGCAACTGATATGCACAGCCTGATCGCCGCAGCGCTGGATCGCAGCCGCACCAGCCTGTTGTTGCTGTTGTTCCTGATGCTCGGCGGTCTGGCCGCCTACGTGGCGATCCCCAAAGAAGCCAACCCGGATGTCAGCATTCCGATCATCTATGTCTCGGTCACCCTCGAAGGCATCAGCCCGGAAGACGCCGAACGCCTGCTGGTGCGACCACTGGAGCAGGAGTTGCGCAGCCTTGAAGGGATCAAGGAAATGCGCTCCATGGCCAACGAAGGGCAGGCCTCGGTGACCCTGGAGTTCGATGCAGGCTTCGATGCCAAGCTGGCCCTCGCCGATGTGCGTGAGAAGGTCGATACCGCCCGCAGCAAACTGCCAGAAGAGGCCGAAGAACCCACAGTCAATGAAGTCAACGTGGCGCTTTTCCCTGTGCTGTCGATTGGCCTGTCCGGGCCGATTGCCGAAACTGAGCTGGTGTATATCGCCCGGCGCCTGAAAGAGAACGTCGAAGGCATTGCCGAAGTGCTCTCGGTGGAAATTGGCGGCGACCGCGAAGACCTGCTGGAAATCGTCGTCGACCCGCAAGTGCTCGACAGCTACGGCATTGACTACAACGAGCTGTTCAACCTGATCAGCCGCAATAACCGTCTGGTCGCAGCCGGCAGCCTGGACACCGGTGCGGGACGCATGAGTTTGAAAGTGCCCGGAGTGATTGAAGACCTCGAAGACGTGTTGTCCATGCCAATCAAGGTGGTGGGTAACAGCGTGGTGACCTTCGGCGATGTCGCCACCATCCACCGCACCTTCAAAGACCCCACCGGCTACGCGCGGATCAACGGTCAACCGGCGGTGGTGCTGGAGGTGTCCAAACGCAGCGGCGCCAACATCATCGCCACCATCGAGCAGGTCAAGGCGCTGATGGTTAAGGCCCAACCGCTGCTGCCGCAGGACCTCAAAGTCAGCTACATCATGGACCAGTCGCAACAAGTTAAATCCTTGCTTGGCGACCTGCTCAACAACGTCATGACCGCCATCGTGCTGGTGCTGATTCTGGTGATGGCGAGCATGGGCATGCGCTCAGCGTTGCTGGTTGGGCTGACCATTCCGGGGGCCTTTCTCACGGGTATCCTGCTGATCTGGGCGCTCGGTTTCACCCTGAATATCGTTGTGCTGTTCAGCCTGATTCTGGTCGCCGGCATGCTGGTAGACGGCGCTATTGTGGTGTCTGAGCTGGCTGACCGTTACCTGCACCAGGGGCAAACCCCGCGCCAGGCCTGGGCCAATGCCGCCACGCGGATGGCCTGGCCGGTGATTGCCTCGACCGCTACCACCCTGGTGGTGTTTCTGCCGCTGCTGTTCTGGCCAGGCGTGGTCGGCCAATTTATGAAATACCTGCCCGCGACGGTGATAGTCTGCCTGCTCGCCTCCTTGGCCATGGCCCTGGTGTTCCTGCCGGTGCTCGGCGCGGTCACTGGCGGCCAGCCACTGCCAAAACCCGGCACGCCGAGCCGCAGCGCCAAGGGCTATCGCCGACTACTGGGCACCTTGCTAAAACGCCCCGGCCTGACCCTGCTGGGCATGCTCGCACTGATTGCCTTGATCTACACCGCCTACGGTCGCTTTAACCATGGCGTAGATTTCTTCCCCGAAACCGAACCAGAAAGTGCGCAGATCTGGCTGCGCGCACGGGGCGATTTGTCGGTGCAGGAGAAGGACACGCTGCTGCAAAAAGTGGAACAGCGCCTGCTCGGCATGGGCGAAGTCAAAGCCCTGTATGCCCGCTCGCTGGCCCAGCCGGACGGCAAGTTGGGCGCCGATGTTATCGGCACGCTGCAGTTCCAGTTCGTCGAGTGGCATGAGCGGCGCTCGGCCAGCCAGATTCTCGAAGACATGCGCACACGCACCGCCGATATCCCGGGGATCATTCTGGAGTTCCGTAAACAGGAAGAAGGTCCGAGCAGCGGTAAACCGCTCAAGCTGCAGATCAGCTCGCATGATTTCCAGCAGGCCGATCTGTATGTCGACCGGCTGCGCGACATCATGAAAAAAATTGGCGGCTTCAAGGATATTGAAGATGACCGCGCACTGCCGGGCATCGAATGGCGGATCAAGGTCGACCGCGAAGCCGCCGCACGCTTCGGCGCCGACGTGCTGAGCGTGGGTAATGCCGTACAGATGGTCACCAACGGTCTGAAGCTGGCGACCTATCGCCCAGAAGATGCCACCGACGAAGTGGATATCCGCGTGCGCCTGCCTGCCAATTGGCGCTCCCTCGACCAGTTGGGCCGCCTAACGTTGAACACACCCGCCGGGCAGATCCCGCTGAGCAACTTCGTATCGTTGGAGCAGGCGCCGAAAGTCGGCACCCTGCGCCGGGTCGATGGCAACCGCACCATTACCTTGCAAGCAGATTTGGCCGCAGGCGCACAACTGGCCGAACGCCAAAGCGCGCTGGAACAAGCCATGGGCGCACCACCGGCCGACGTGCAGTTGAAGGTCGCCGGTGAAGGCGCAGACCAGAAACAGGCCGCCACCTTCCTCGGCACCGCCTTTGCGGTGGCGATCTTCCTGATGTTTATCATTCTGGTGACCCAGTTCAACAGCATCTATCAGGCGCTGTTGGTGCTCTCGGCCATCGTCCTGTCGACCGCAGGCGTGCTGATGGGCTTGCTGGTCAATGGTCAGTCGTTCGGCATCGTCATGGTCGGCATGGGCCTGATCGCCCTGGCCGGCATCGTGGTGAACAACAACATCATTCTGATCGACACCTATAACCAGCTGCGCCGTCAGGGCCTGGAGCCGCGTGCTGCGGCGCTGGAAACCGGCAGCCTGCGCCTGCGCCCGGTGTTGCTCACCGCGGTGACCACGGTACTGGGGCTGATCCCCATGGTGCTCGGGGTCAACGTCGACCTGCTCACCCCAAGCCTGGGCATTGGTGCGCCATCGACCCAGTGGTGGACCCAGCTGTCCAGCGCGATTGCCGGCGGCCTGAGCTTCGCCACCGTGCTGACTCTGCTGCTGACCCCTTGCCTGCTGGTGCTCGGCTCACGCTTCGAACGCCGGCCACCGCCCCTGGAAACCTTTGACGACGACTTGCTCGATCTACCCGAGCATCTGCTGGCCAGCAATACGGGTAAGGCTGAGCTACAACGTACGCCGTAGCATTAGGATTAGGCGCCCAGGCTCGATCTCGACCTGGGCCGATACTGACGGCAAAGCCCTTTCAGAAAAGGATGCACCGTGAACATCAGCGATATTCCCTTCGGCATCACCGACTGGAGCCAGATTGAGCGCAGCGAGCATGCCGGAGAACGCGGTATGGCTTACTGGCGCACCCAGGTATTTGGCACGTTGCGCGTGCGTATGGTCGAGTACAGCGCGGGCTACCTGGCCGATCACTGGTGCCATAAAGGGCACATCCTGCTGTGCCTGGAGGGTGAACTGCACACCGAGCTGGAAGATGGCCGACGCTTTGTGATGACCGCCGGCATGAGCTATCAGGTCGCCGACCAGGCCGAATCCCATCGTTCCTCCACCGCGACGGGCGCGCGCCTGTTTATTGTCGACTGACGCCGCGCCTGCTGGCCTGCCGGGTTTAACTCAATTGCGCGCAGAACTCAGCAGCAGCAACAGCGACACCGGCTGTTCACTCTCCGGATGCAAGGGTTCCTGCAACCACTGCAGACGCCAGCCCGTCTCGCTGAATAGCGCCAGCCAGGACTCCAACGTGCGAAAGAACCAGGGCATCGGCTGGGCAAAGCCCTCACCAAAGCCGGCAAAGGTTTCCACCCGCCAACCGTCGCGGTAGCCGGCATCGTTGCAGGCGCGCCAGGGGTGTAGGGTTTGGATCAATAAACGTCCATCAGCCGCCAACAAGCCATGCAGGGCATTCAAGGTGGGTGCCAGGGGCTCCTCCAAAAGAGCGAAATTACACACCAGTAGGTCGAACTGCCCCAGTACTGCGGCCTGCTGCTCCAGCTCGGCATAACCGCAAACCCGGTACTGCGATGCACCAGCCGCTGCCTGTTGCGCCACCGCGATCAAAGGCGCAGACGCATCCACCCCAACAGCCTCGATGCCATGTTCAACCAGCCCACGGCACAACCAGCCCTCGCCGCAGCCCAGATCCAGCACTCGCGTCGGGGCCAGGGCCAAAATCGCCTGAACAATTGCCGCGTCGGTGACCAGTCGGCGGCTCTCGATGCGTTGTTCACGCACGGCCGCCGTCCAGGCATCGGCATTGGCCTGCCAGCTGAGGTTAAGTTGCTCCCGATGGTCGCGCTGCATCACTCACTCGCCGCCTATTACGTCACCCGCACGATTCTAGCAATCTGCAAGAACTGCGCAGCGCCAGTGGCGATCCTGCACGTATTGCTGCGCAGGTGTATTGCTGCGGGTCAGTGAACCACAGCGCCCATACCGAAAAGTCAGCGCAAATGCCGATGCCTACCCTAATGCCCATTGCAGCAACGACTAAACTGCAGACAGTAGCCAGCTGAATAACTTCAGCACTCAAACCCGCTGAAGTTATTCAGTACGCCTTCAACTCCCTGAATGACTGCATCAGGCCAAATGAATATGGGCGCACCCTGGAAACTCGACATCACCACCCTGCCGGCTGGCAAGCCACCCAGCCCTCGCAAGCGCAGCCGTAAGCTGAAACTGACCTTCTGGTTGCTGCTTATGCTGCTGTGTATCGCCGCAGGTCTGCCGCTCGTAGAGGAAGTGCGCACCTCGCGCTTTCAGGCCCAGGAAATCAGTCGCTACGCGCAAACCCTCACTTACCGGGTGCAACCTGGACCCAGCCCGGCGATCATTTACCCCAAAGAGGGCCCGTTCGATAAACGCCAGGGCTACACCTATTTGCCCTTGATGCTAGAGCGTCTGGGCCAACGCGACTTTATCGTGCAGCAGCAGGCGCAGTTCTCCCCCGCCCTGCTCGACTACGCCCAGCGTGGCCTCTTCGTGCCCTATCCGGAAAAAATCCAGAGCGGCCTGCAGATCAATGACTGCAGCGGCACTCCGTTCTATGCATTCCGTTATCCGCAGCAGCGCTACCCAAGTTTCAGCGCCATCCCGGCACTGGTGGCTAACAGCCTGCTGTTTATCGAAAACCGCAAACTACTCGACCCCAAGCAGCCATTGGCCAATCCGGCGGTGGACTGGCCGCGGTTTGTCATGGCCGCCGCCTCTCAGGTCGGCAAGCTACTGGATATGCAGGATCAATCGGCGGGCGGCAGCACCCTGGCGACCCAGCTGGAGAAGTACCGCCATTCCCCGGACGGCCTGACTGCGTCGGCCACGGAAAAACTCCGGCAAATGCTTTCTGCCAGCGTACGCGCCTATCAGAGCGGCCCGCAGACGCTGGCCGCGCGGGAAAATATTGTGCGCGACTACCTCAACAGCGTGCCGCTCGCCGCCGCCCCAGGCCACGGCGAGGTGCACGGTTTGGCCGATGGCCTACGCATCTGGTTCGGCGCGGACTTTGCGCGGGTTAACCTGCTGCTTGATCCAGCACGCTCAGCGGATGCCAGCCTGGCCGAGCGCGGCCTGGCCTTGCGTCAGGTGTTGGCCTTGATGATTGCCCAGCGCCGCCCATCTTATTACCTGGCGCAGGGCCGCAAGGACCTGGGCGAACTGACCGACAGCCATATCCGGTTGCTCGCCGGTGGCGGCCTGATCGACGCCGCGCTGCGCGATGCAGCCCTGCGCCAACCCCTGACTTATCGAGACTGGGCCCTGGAACCCAACCTGCAGCCGGTGGACGGCAACAAGGGCATCAGCGTCGCACGTTCACGCCTGTCGGCCATGCTCAACATGCCGCTGTATGATCTGGACCGCCTCGACCTGAGTGTCACCAGCACCCTCAATAACCCGCTGCAACAAGCTGCCAGCCACTACCTGCAGCAACTGGCTGACCCGCTGTTTGCCGGGCAAATCGGCCTGTTCGGCGAGCGCCTGCTCTCGCCGGAAAAAACCGCCGATGTGCGCTACAGCTTTACCCTACTCGAACGCACCTACAACGGCAGTGTGGTGCGCGTGCAGACCGACAGCACCGATCAGCCATTCGACATCAATGAAGGCAGCAAGCTGGAGCTCGGCTCTACCGCCAAACTCAGGGTGCTGGCCACCTACCTGGAAATCATCGCCGAACTGCACCAGCGTCACGCGGGGCAGAGCGCCAGCGAACTGCGCGCAGTCAACGCTCATGACAATCTGACCCGCTGGGCCATCGCTTACCTGCTAAGTACCCCCAATGCCAGCCTGCCCGCCATGCTCGATGCCGCGCTGGAACGTAAATACTCCGCCAGCCCCCACGAACGGTTTTTCACTGGCGGCGGTGTCCACACCTTCACAAATTTCCGCCGTGAAGATAACGCACGCATCGCCAGCATGCGCCAAGCCATGCGTGAGTCGCTCAACCTGCCATTTATCCGTTTGATGCGCGACGTGGTGCGTTACACCACTTACCAAGGCCCGCACAACAGCGCCGAATTGCTCAAAGACGACAAGGACCCGCGTCGCCAGGCCTATCTGCAAGACTTCGCCGACCGCGAGGGTCGCACCTTTCTGCTGCGGTTCTGGCGTAAGTATCAGGGGCAACCTGAACAACTGCGCCTGGAAACCTTCCTCAATGGTCTGCGTCACACCTCGGCGCGGCTCGCGGCCGTGCACCGCTATCTGATGCAGCACGCAGACGAAGCCACTTTCGCCGCCTTCCTGAGCCACAACCTACCCAAGGAAAAACTCACTAATACGCGCATCAGCGAACTGTACAAGCGTTACGGACCAGGCGCTTACAGCCTGCCAGACCAGGGCTATATCGCCCGCGTTCACCCCCTTGAGCTGTGGCTACTGGGCTACCTGATCGAACAACCGCAAGCCACCTTTAACGAGGCCGTGGCGGCAAGCCGCGATGAGCGTCAAGAAGTCTACGGCTGGCTGTTCCGCAGCCGCCACAAAAGTGCCCGCGACAGCCGCATTCGCATCATGCTTGAGGTGGAGGCATTTCTGGATATTCATCGGCGCTGGCAAAACCTAGGCTACCCCTTTGCCCATCTGGTGCCATCACTGGCCACCGCCATCGGCAGCTCCGGTGACCGCCCTGCAGCGCTGGCCGAACTGGTCGGGATTATCCAGAACGACGGCATCCGCCAGCCTACCGCGCGCATCGACAGCCTGCATTTCGCGGCCGATACGCCTTATGACACGTTGCTGGTGCGCAACCACAACGCAGGCAAGCGGGTCATGGCCTCGGAAGTCGCAGCGGCATTACGCAGCGCACTCGCCGACGTGGTCGAAGCCGGTACCGCACGTCGTCTGCTCGGCAGCTTTACTCAAGCGGACGGCCAATCACTCAAGGTCGGCGGCAAAACGGGAACCGGTGATAACCGTATCGAAACCGTCGGCGCCGGCGGGCGTGTGCTCAGCTCACGGGCGATCAATCGCACGGCCACTTTTGTCTTCTATCTGGGCCCACGTCACTACGGCACCCTCACCGCATTCGTCCCCGGGCGCGCGGCGGAAAACTTCCGCTTTACCTCCGCGTTGCCGGTGCAGGTTCTCAAAGGTATGGCGCCGATATTAATGCCTTACCTTGAATCGGGCGCCTACAGCCAATGCCTAGCGCCCATACCTGCAACCAAGGCCAGCACCTTGTAATAACGATCTGCTGCGCGTCGGCCCACCTGCGTTAAAAACAGACTCAGCAAGCCGCTTGCGGCTAACGCGCTTTAGCGCGACCCGAAGGGCGAGCGAAGCGAGTAATGCTCATGTACAAAAATTCACTCCGCTTCCTCGCCTGCTTTCGCCTTGCAGGTCTCTAGCTCGCTAGAGCTTGAGCGAAACCTGAGAGTACATATCTGAATAAAAACGGGAGGCCAATGGCCTCCCGTTTTGCTGAATCCTGCTGACGATTATTTCGCCTGGTAAATGATCCCAGGGCTGCATTGCACCATCTGATAGTGGCTCGGTAGACCATTGAGCGCTTCAGAGGCGCCGAGGAACAAATAACCACCGGGCTTCAACATCGCATGAATGCGGGTAAGGATGTCTTTCTTCACCTCAGCCGAAAAGTAGATCAATACGTTACGGCAGAACACCACATCGAATTTCCCCAGGCTGGCGTAGCTGTCCAACAGGTTAAGCGCACGAAACTCAATGCGACTGCGAATGGCCGGTTTGACCACCCAGCGCCCCGGCCCTTTAGGGTCGAAATAACGCTGCAGACGCTCCTGGGAGAGACCGCGCCCCATCGCCAGGCTGTCGTATTCGCCAGACTTACAGTTAATCAACATTGTCGGCGAAAGGTCGGTGGCAACAATCTGCACGCCCCCCTTGAGTTGACCGATATTGGTCTTCTCAAATTCGTCGATGGTCATCGACAGCGAGTATGGTTCCTGACCGGAAGAGCAAGCTGCCGACCAGATACGCAGACGCTGACCCGGGCTGGCCTTGATCATCTCCGGCAGTACGCGCTTCTTCAGCACCTCGAAGGGGTATGTATCGCGAAACCAGAGGGTTTCGTTGGTGGTCATGGCATCAACCACTTGCTCACGCAAACCGCTGCGCGGCTGGCTCTGCATGCGCTGCACCAGCTCACCCAGGGTCTTGATGTTGTTCTGTTCCATCAACTTGTTAAGCCGACTGGAAACCAGATACTGCTTATTAGTACCCAGCAGAATGCCGCAGGCTTTTTCCAAGAACGTCCGGAACTGCTCGAAATCCAAATTACCTGTAGACACTCAAGAGGCCTCGACGAACATATATTTAACTGAGGGCCTGGCCCTCAGTCCCCTGCCGCAATATTGATGCGGTCAGCTACCCGTGCTGCCAAGTCATCCGGGCGAAATTTTGCGAGGAAATCATCCGCGCCCACCTTCTTCACCATAGCTTGGTTAAACACACCCGATAACGAAGTATGCAGGATGATGTGCAGCTTTTGCATACGCGGATCAGCGCGGATCTCCGCCGTCAGCGTGTAGCCATCCATTTCCGGCATCTCGATGTCGGAAATCAGCATCAAAAACTCCTCTGCAGGATTTTTGCCTTCTTCCACCATCGCCTTCAGATATTCCAACGCCTGACGACCGTCATTCAGCGCTACAACCTCAACGCCCACGGTTTCCAGACAACGGGTTACCTGCTTGCGCGCCACCGATGAGTCGTCGCAGGTCAGCACGCGCTTGGTCACCGCACGCGCCTGTGTCTGAGCGTCCAAAACACCTTCGGAGATGACTTCTGATGTTGGCGCTACCTCGGCGAGAATTTTCTCGACGTCGATAATTTCAACCATCTTGTCGTCCAGATGGGTAACGGCCGTCAGGTAGTGATCGCGCCCGGTGCCCTTGGGTGGCGGATGAATCGACTCCCAGTTCATGTTGACGATGCGCTCAACCGAATGAACCAAAAAGCCCTGAACCTTGGTGTTGTATTCCGTGATGATGACAAAGCTGTTGTCGATATTGGCCAGCGGCGCACTGCCGGTCGCCATGGACAAATCAAGAATTGGAATAGTGCCGCCCCGGATGCTGGCTACACCACGAACAACGGGGCTCGATCTCGGCATGATGGTGAGTTTGGGGCACTGCAGCACCTCCTTCACCTTGAACACGTTTATCCCATATAACTGGTTGCCGTTTAGACGGAACAGCAACAACTCCAAGCGATTCTGCCCAACCAACTGAGTTCGCTGGTTAACCGAATCCATCACACCGGCCATACCCAAACTCCTCTTTGAGTAACAATTTGCTGTCAGCGTAGCAGGCGGCACGCGCCTTGCTACCCAACCCATATGAACATTCAAACGACAACTAACCGACGCCCATTGCCAAAGCACCGTCACTGGCTGGCAGTTGTACCCGCTTTGCTGGTACTCGGCTATAGCGCATTGGCCGCGGCCAGCGCCACGCTACCTGAACAACTTATCGGCGCTGGCGAAGCGTTTCTTGAGCAAACGGTGAGTGATTATTTAAAACGTGGCAACATTGCCGGCCGCCATGAGATTCAAATTAACCGGCTCGACCCCCGCTTGCGCCTCCCACTGTGCGCACAGCCGTTGACCACCACACTGGAAAGCCCTGCCGAACCGATTGGCCGGGTGACGCTACGCGTGCGCTGCGACAGTGATGCGCCATGGATGGTATTTGTCCCCGGGCAAGTACGCCTATACCGCGAAGTGGTGATTGTTAATCGGCCGCTGAAACGCGACAGTTTGCTGACTGATACCGATATTGTGCTGGGCGAGCGGGATGTCGGCCTGCTGAATCAGGGTTATCTCACCGCACTTGAGCAGGCTATCGGCAAGAAATTGACGCGCCCAGTGCTGCCGGACCAAGTACTGGCACCGATTCATGTACAAATTGCCGAGGCCATACGCAAAGGGGACCAGGTGATTATCAGCGCTCGCAGCGCTGGCATCAGCGTGCGTATGCCCGGTGAAGCCTTGTCGGACGGCACAGTCGGTCGGCAGATTCGGGTGCGTAACCAACGCTCTAATCGTGTGATCAGGGCCCGTGTAGTGGGGCCTGGACAGGTTGAGGTGGCCATGTAGGCAGGCTGCTTGTTTTAGCTTTGTGTGCACAGTGAGCTGACGATTATCCGCACTGTGTTTAGACTGTTAGCTGACGCACACTTTTGCCCTAAAGTTTTCCCAGGCAATGCCGACAACCAGGCAAGCGTCCACATACTGTTCGAGGTTTTGCATCATGGTCATTGATATCAACCGGCTCAACAATGCCGCAACGCCAGCCAATTCAGGGCGGGCGGGCAGTGCACAAGCAGGCGGCCAGAACCAAGCCATCGGCACTAAACAACCTGGCAACGCAGCCAGCGCCGAACAAGCAAAACCCGCTGACAAGAGCGGTGAGTCCGTCCAGCTGAGCCGCGAGGCCCAGCAGCTGCAACAGGTCAGCGAAAAGCTGCGCGATCAGCCGAGCGTCGATAACGAACGCGTCGCCAAATTGAAACAGGCGATTGAAGACGGCAGCTACCAGATCGATAACCAGCGCGTCGCCAGTAAACTGCTTAATTTCGAATCCCAGCGTTAGTCTCCGGGCTATGCTGGGGTAATTGGTCGCCCAATAGGCACTTCATGCTACGCACTGAAGCGTCTATTACCCCGAAGAGCCCGCAATGCAAGACACCAGCCTGCTTGAACTGTTCACCACTGATATCGGCACCGCCGAGCAGTTGCTTGAATTAATCGACACTGAATTCCAAGCCCTCAGCGATCGCGACCTCCCCCGCCTGCAGAGCATACTGACCGATAAGCTGCCGCTGCTGACGCTGCTCGACCAGCACGGCAAAGAACGCAGCCAGCTGCTCGTCAGCCTCAACCTCAGCCCTGACCGTGAAGGTTTACAGGCACTTGCCGCGCAATCCAGTCATGGCGAACTGCTGCTGGAGCGCGGCGATCAGCTTAGCGCCCTACTCGAACGCTGCCAGACCGCCAACCTGCGTAATGGTCGACTGATTCGCTCCAGCCAGGCCTCAGCCAACAGCATGCTGGGTATTCTGCGCGGCAACGAAACACCCAGCCTCTATGACAGCCGTGGCGGTGCCGCTAGAACCGGCCAGCAACGCCCACTCAGCCAGGCCTAAACCTAATAAAAGGCATAAGAGACTTACTGTCATATAGCCAGTATTCTAGCGCCACAGCATTTGCCCGGAGAGTTACGGACCGTGTCCAGCCCTTTTAGCCAGGAAGATGGCCCGCAGCCACCCAAGGTGCTCAAGGCACCGGTGGAAATAGTTGCCAACCTGCGCCAACTGCAACAAGCCAATGACCCACTGATCATCACCTTCCACGAACGCAATCAACGCTTTCAGAGCTATGTGATCGAGGTTGATCGCGACAAAAACCTGCTGATTCTTGATGAGTTGATGCCGAGCGATGGTGAGCGTTACTTAGTCAATGGCGAAGCCTTCTCTGTGGAAGCGTTCCACGAAGGTGTGCGCGTGGCCTGGCAATGCGAGCAGAACGTGCGCATTACTGAGCATCAAGGGGCACGCTGCTATTTCAGCCCGATGCCGCCTGAAATGACCTACCACCAACGCCGTGGAGCCTTTCGTGCACCGCTCAAGCAAAGCGAAGCGATCAAGGTAGAGTTGGCCGGCGACAAACTGCGCACCACGCTAGCTGGCGAACTACTGGATATATCAGCAACCGGCTGCAAGCTGCGCTTTCCCGGCAGCCTTGGCAGCAACCTGCAAGCCGGCCAGGTGTATGAGCGCTTTACGGCAAGATTTCCGTTCGGCGCCATGACCACTCCTCTAGAAGTGCGGCATGTGCTATTTGACGAGAAGCTGGACACTACCTTTATTGGCGCACGCTTTCATCGCATCGGTGGCCAGGAGCAGCGTTTAGTCGAGCGCTTCGTCTACCAGTTACAACGCGAAGCGCGCCGCTTCGAAAGCGACGGGCTGTTCTAACGGCCTAGAGGGCGATGTTCAGCGCCGCCAGGCGCGAAAGATCCTCGGGCCGGTCCACGTCCCACAATGCAGGCAGCAGCGCCGGATGACAGTCCAGCTGCTGCAAGCGCTGCAGCGTCATATTGAAGACCTCCTCGGTTCCCCACGGCATGTCACAGAACAAGGTGGTATGCATGCTGCGCAACCCCAGCAGCACATAACCGCCATCTTCGGCCGGGCCAATCACCACAGGCTGCTGCTGCAACGCACTGCAGGCTTGCTGCAGATATTCGCCGTCGAGCGCGGGACAGTCATTACCGATCAGGACCACCGCATCACTCTCCGCCAACCCCAAGATGGCAATGCGACGCATGCGTTCGCCCAAATCACCAGCCGGCTGCTCGACCAAGGTCCAACCAAGGCGTTGCGCCAGCGCCTTCAGCTCTGCGCTGGGCAAATCATCCAACCACAAAAAGCGCTCGCTAAAGCCATGAGCAGGTAACTGCAAGGCGCGCTCCAGCAACAGTTGCTGCAGGTCACAGGCCCCCTGAGCACCTAGTGCTGGAATCATGCGCGTCTTTACGCGCCCCGCCACTGGGGCGCGCGCCAGCATGTGCAATGAGATGGACAGGTTCATAGGATTGACCCTCGGCGATACTGTCGAGCCAGTTTTTCCGGGCTAACGCCACAGTAATAGGCCAGACGCAGGCACCACATCAACAATACGGTACGCCAGATTCCGTGCTGCTCCCAGCGCCGGCTGGACGTCGATAAGGGCGGACGCAAACAACGCGGTCGGGCCTGCTTCTTCAAACGCCGGCACAGCTGCAAGTCTTCCATCAGCGGGATCTGCGCATAGCCGCTCAACGCCTCGAAGCGTGCCCGCTCAACAAAGATGCCCTGATCACCCGAGGCGACGCCGGTAAGACGTGAACGCAAACTGATCATCCAGCCAATCACCCATAACGCCAGACCGGATCCGGACAATCGCACATCAAAACGCCCCCACAACGGCCGCTCGTGAAGTACTTCCTGTAACCGTTTGACTGACGCAGCACTAACCCGTGTATCGGCATGCACAAACCACAGGTAATCACCCTGAGCGGCAAGCGCGCCGGCATTCATCTGCAACGCACGGCCGGGGGCTGTACTGAGCAGCTGGTCAACCCGTCCGCGCGCCAACTCACAGGTGCCATCACTGCTGCCCGCGTCGACCACAATTAACTCAGCGCCGGCTGCGCGAAGCGCGGCCAGATCATCGAGCAAAGCCGGCAGCGCCTGAGCCTCATTGCGTACCGGGATTACCACGCTGAGCAACCTGGTCATACGCGCTCTGCCGGCTCAGTTTCAGGCTCGGCGTCCGGCGCCGCACTGTGGTCGTGCATCTGCTCTTGCACCACGTGTTCATCGACGCGCGGGTCGAGCGCCGCCGTCAACGGCGAACTGGTGGTGCTGTCTGGCATCGGGATGTGATGCAGCGGCGCATCGTCAACCTGGTGCAAGTTAGTGACCTTCGCAGGCCTTACGCACAGCACCAGAATCAGGGCGCATACGCTGACGAAGGCATACAGCATGTTAGCCCCGAGAAAGCGCATCAGCACGCCGGCCAGCAGCGGCCCGATACTGGCACCAACACCAAAGGTCACTAACAACATGGCCGTGAGAGACACCCGTCGTTCGGCCTCAACGTGGTCATTTGCCAGCGCCACCGCCAGTGGGTAGAGACTGAACTGCAGCGCCGACACGACAAAACCACCGACAAATAAAAGCACCAGACCCACCTGCGGCATAAGCGCCAACGGCAACGCGGCTAGTACTAGCAACGCGGCACATGCCCGAATCAGATAAACCCGGTCACGGCGATCCGACAGCCAGCCCAATGGCCACTGCACCACCAGGCCGGCGATGATGCAGCTGCCCATAAACAGACCAATCTGCTCAGTGGATAAGCCCATGCGCGTGCCATACAGCGGCGCCAGACCGTAGAAAGCACCAATCAACAACCCCGCAACCACGATGGCGGTCAGCGACAGGGGCACGCGGTCGATAAAAAAGCGCATTTCCAGCGGAGCCGGATGCAAAGGCGCGGGGTGTAATTTACGGGTCAGGGCCACCGGCACTAGGCACAGGGCGAAACACAACGCCACTAACATCAGCAGCTCAAGGCCGAGAGTCGGGTGCACGACCAGCACCAGCTGACCAAGGATCAAACCGAGGTAGGACGCCCCCATATAGCCAGCAAATACCTGACCGCGCTGAGTGGTTTCGGCCTGCTCATTAAGCCAGCTCTCGATCACCATGTACTGACACATCATGCCCAGGCCGACCAGCACCCGCAGCAGCAACCAGCTGGGAAGCCAGTCACTGAGGCCGTGTCCAAGTACCGCGGCGGTCACCACCCCGGCACAGGCAACATAGGCACGAATATGACCGACCCGCGCGATCAACCGGTGCCCCAGCTTGCCACCCAACACCAGACCCAGGTAGTTGGCTGCCATCAGCGCCCCGACCCATAAACCATCCGCCGTTTGCGCCAAGCGCAATGCCAAGTAGGTACTCAACAAGCCCGAGCCCAACAGCATCAATAAGGTGGCGAAATACAGCGAACTGAATGATTTGAGGATCAAAGTCATGGGGCGGCAGGTAACTCCATATAGCGCCGCCGAGCAAAGTTCGGCGGTTAGGTTTTAGACGTGAGCGGCCAATACACGGCGCTCCCACGGGGTGATTTCATCAAAGAAGCTGGTGAGTTCCAAGGTCTTGCTGGCGATGTAGCCATCGATGAATTCTTTACCGAATAACCCCAGCGCCAACTCACTGCGCTCAAGACGTTCAATTGCAGCATGCATGGTACAGGGTAGCGTTAAATTATCCGGCACCTCGAACTCGCCTTGCATCTGCGCACTGGGTTGCAGCTGTTGCTCGATTCCATAAAGCCCGGCCGCCAGGCTGGCGGCAAGGGCCAGATAGGGATTGGCGTCAGCACCCGGCAAGCGGTTTTCCACTCTACGGGCAACGGGCGCGCTGGCCGGAATACGCAGCCCAGCAGCGCGATTATCCTCTGACCAACAGGCATTGTTCGGTGAGGCATATGGGTGACAAAGGCGCTGGTAGGAATTTACATGCGGCGCGAACAATAGGGTGAAGTCAGCCATGGCCGCCTGCTGACCACCGATAAACTGATAGAACGCCGGCGTCGCCTGGCCGTCAGCTGCACTGAAAATATTCTGCCCACTGCCCTGCTCCACCACGCTCTGATGAATGTGCATGGAGCTGCCCGGTGTGTGCGCCAATGGCTTGGCCATGCACACCACATTTAGCCCATGCTTGAGCGCGACTTCCTTGAGCAAGTGTTTAAACAGGAAGGTCTGATCCGCCAGCACCAGCGGATCGCCGTGCAACAGGTTGATCTCAAACTGGCTAACGCCCATCTCGTGCATAACGGTATCGCGTGGCAAGCCCAGGGCCGCCATACACTGATAAACCTCATGGAAAAACGGCCGCAGACCGTTATTGGAGCTGACGCTAAATGCCGAACCACCGTCCTCGCGCCGACCATCCAGCCCGAGCGGCGGTTGAAACGGCTGCAGCGGATCGGCATTGCGGGCAAACACAAAAAATTCCAACTCAGTGGCCACTATCGGCTGCCAACCATGAAGGGCATAGCGTGCGATCACCTGCTTGAGCAGCCCACGGGTCGACAAACCCGAGCTGCGCCCGTCCAACTCATCAGCATCGCAGATGGCCAGCGCCCGAGGCGTTTCACTCCAGGGCAGCCGATGAATCTGCGTGGGTTCGGCATTTAACGCCAGATCGCCGTCATCAGAGCCGTAGAAACGCGCAGCCGGATACCCGCCCATGATGCACTGCAGCAGCACCCCGCGCGCCAACTGCAAGCGCCGCCCCTGTAAAAAGCCTTCCGCCGTCATCACCTTGCCGCGCGGCACACCATTCAGATCAGGCGTCACACACTCAACCTCATCAACACCACGCAACAGTTCAACCAGGGCGGCGCGCTCGGGGGTACTCATTTGCTGTTGTCCTTATTAATGCAAGAAGCCATTGCCAGACGGCAGGGCGTACAAAATACGCACCGGCCGTTCGATATTTCAAGCAAGGCCACATTGGCTGCCTAGCGCCGAGGTTTATGGCGCATAAATAATCGATTAATTCGATATTAACTGACGTGTCACCCCACACGTCAAAGCATTACTAAATCCTTTAAAAAACAAGATAATCATTTGATTTATAAGCACTTAAACCAACTATCAATGATGTCGATGATTACCATGAACAGCCTGTACTTCTTCATCAAATTTTTATCCGTATCATTAGCTCCCTAACCACTTACCCCGCTCTCACGAGGAGCTTGAACATGAAAAAGCACATTCTCACTGCCGTAATCCTGACCAGCCTGTCCGTCCATGCCTTTGCTTTGCCGCAGAACAACCCGCAACCACTGCTGGGTGAAATACAGGACAGCAACGTAAAAACCCTGATGGGCCTTGGTAACAACCTGCAGACCGAAGGTGGCGCCGAGCGCACCCATGAGCGTCAGATGGATCGTCTGCGTGTAGCGGAAGGCGGCGCTGACCGTGTACATCAGCGTCAGATGGACCGCCTGCGCCTGGCAGAAGGCGGTGCTGAGCGCCTGAGCGAGCGTCAGCAACAGTTGAAGCGTACAAGCTAAGCCAAACCCGGCTATACCCCCACGCCTAAAGCACTCACGAGGTGCTTTAGGCGTTTAAGGCCGCTTCTAACTGTGCCAAGCGCTGCTCCAGCTCAGCGACTCGCGCCTCCAGCGCTTCGACTCGCCCCTCCTGCGACGAGCTACTCGACGCCCGGCCTGGCTCATTGATCTTGGCCGCAAGCGCTGCCTGTAAATCAGCAGGATCGCCCAGCACATGCATATAACGCTCTTCACGCTGCCCAGGTTGACGCGGTAGCAGGCATGCCAGCTCACGGCTGATCAGGCGCTCAAGGTGATGCTGCACCTGCTCGACATCCTCAAAATCATGCATACGGCTGGTGCGCGTCAGCAACTCATTCAGGGTCTGCGGGCCGCGCAATAGCAGCAAGCCGAGCAACACCACTTGAGCGGCTACCAGCTCCAGCGCCTTGTCCACGCGGTGCTCCCAGCGATCCGCCCGGCTGCCCATCACCAGGCGCGCCATTCCTCGCCCCTCCAAGCTGCGCAACGCTTGTCCGACCTGCCCGGCAGTTAGATTCAGCACCGGCTCACGGCTGGTTTTCTGATTGCAGGCCAGCACCAGGGCATTCAGTGTCAGGGGATAGGTTTCCGGAGTGGTTAACTGCTTTTCAATCAAACAACCCAAGACCCGCGCCTCGGCAAGGGTCAAGCTGGGTATCGCCGCTTCACCCACAGATTCATCAGACATAGCAACCTCAGCACCTTGAAGAAGCCCTAGCCTAGCCCGCCTGACTGCTGGTTGATAGAGAGCTGCCACCGGGCGGCAGCCAATGCATCGCTGCAGGTAAACCACGGCGGCTGTGCTAAAGTCGCGCGCTATTTTTCAGCGCGGTCCTGTTTTATCCCCGCGAAAAACCTCGTAACGCGCACTGCGCGCCATGCATCCAGCCGCTCGGGCTTACCAGCTCTGTCGGCAATAGAAGAGATCGCAGGCCCGCTCGCCCAGTAGAGATGCCCGTAATGTCCCCTGCTCAACACCCACTTTTACTCCTGCTCAACCGCACTAGTCTGGTGCTGCAAATTGCCATCGGTTTGCTGGCGGGTATCGCCCTTGCGCTGTTCCTGCCTGATGCGGCGGCCAGTGTTAGCCTGCTTGGCACCGTCTTCGTTTCGGCGCTCAAAGCGGTGGCCCCCGTACTGGTGTTCGTGCTGGTAGCGGCGTCGATTGCCAACCATCAACACGGCCAACAAACCCACATCAAGCCCATTCTGATGCTGTACCTGATCGGCACTTTCAGCGCTGCGCTGATTGCGGTGGCCGCCAGCTATGCCTTTCCTTCAAGCCTGACCCTGGTCAGTAACAGCGCCGAGTTGTCGCCACCCGGCGGCATCAGCGAAGTGCTGAAGACCCTGCTGCTGAACGTGGTGGACAACCCGGTCAACGCGCTGCTGAAGGGTAACTTTATTGGCATCCTGGCCTGGGCCATCGCCCTGGGCTTTGCCTTCCGGCATGCCAGCCCAACCAGCAAGCAGATGCTCGCCGACCTCTCCAATGGGGTGACCAGCATTGTTAAATTGGTGATTCGCCTTGCGCCACTCGGGGTCTTCGGCCTGGTGGCGGCCACCCTGGCTGAGTCCGGTATGTCGGCCCTACTCGACTACCTGCACCTGCTGCTGGTGCTGGTGGGCTGCATGCTGTTTGTGGCCTTGGTCAGCAACCCGGCGATTGTCTACTTCAAGACCCGTCGCAACCCTTACCCTCTGGTACTGACCTGCCTGCGTGAAAGCGGCCTGACGGCATTCTTTACCCGCAGCTCGGCCGCCAATATCCCGGTGAACCTGCAGCTGTGTGAGCGCCTGGGCCTGCATAAAGAAACTTACTCAGTTTCGATCCCGCTGGGCGCGACCATCAACATGGCCGGCGCAGCCATCACCATTACCGTGCTGACTCTGGCCGCCGTTAACACCCTGGGCATCGTCGTTGACCTGCCGACGGCATTGCTGCTGAGCTTGCTCGCCTCCATCAGCGCCTGTGGCGCGTCGGGTGTTGCCGGCGGCTCGCTGCTGCTGATCCCCCTAGCGTGCAGCCTGTTCGGCATTCCCAACGATGTGGCCATGCAGGTGGTGGCCGTCGGCTTTATCATCGGCATCGTGCAGGACGCGGCGGAAACGGCACTGAACTCCTCCACTGACGTCCTGTTTACTGCGGCAGGTTGCATGGCCGACCAGCCACGCAGCTAAACACGCTTCACAACGCCGTACAGGAAAAGGCTTACCCCGCGGGTAAGCCTTTTTATTGGCCAGCCGATAAACGACGCCGCGACAACGTTTGAATAGCGCAATGTTTGCGGTAGGCTTTGCCGCTTCTTTATTAGGAGTAACACCCATGGCCCGCGCCACTGCCCGTCACATCCTGGTTGCCAGCGAAGACAAGTGCAACGAACTGAAAGCCGCAATCGAAGGCGGTGCTGACTTCGCCCAAGTTGCCAAAGACAACTCCAGCTGCCCATCTAGCCGCAGCGGCGGCGACCTTGGCTCGTTTGGCCCAGGCCAGATGGTTAAAGAATTCGACACCGTAGTGTTCAGCGCCCCGGTCAACGTGGTGCAAGGCCCGGTGAAAACCCAGTTCGGTTATCACCTGCTGGAAGTGACCAGCCGCCAGGACTGATACTGCCGACTCGCTGGGCTGCCTAGGCCCAGCGAGCTGCCTGTTTTCGCGCAGCGCCAGCCAGGCGCCATAGCGCTGATCAACAGTCGCAAGCCGTGGGGCATAGCCAGGTATACTCGCCGGCCTTTTCCTCTCGCACCCGCGGACATTGCCATGACCCACTCCCCAGCCGCTGAACCCACTCTCGCCGTTCAGACTGCCGACAGCACCTTGCCGCCCAGCGATGCAGCTGTAGCACCGGAAAAACCCCGTGGCTTCGCCTCCCTGTTTAGCGCCGCCAAGGCTGCATCCGGTAAAGCCGATGACCAACCCTGGCACCAAAAGGGTAATAAATCCGCCCATGAAAAGAAGATCGGCGCAGCCCCCAGCGGCACCCGTCGCTCCATGGGCAAACGTTAAGCGCCCTACCCCAGTCGCGCGCGTAAGCGCACCTGCAGCCAGCCGCCAAACACATTCAGCAGCAAGCCGAGCATGACCAGCAGCGCGCCCACGAGTTGCAGGGTGCTCAGGTGCTCATCGAGCAACACGGCCGCCGAGGTAATCCCCACCACCGGCACCAGCAGGGAAAACGGCGCCACCTGGCTGGCCGGATAGCGCGACAGCAGGAGGCTCCACAGGCCATAGCCGAGGATGGTCGCGCCGAATGCCAGGTAGGCCAGCACCAGCAGCGTATCCAGATTGATAGCGCGCAGCGCGGTTTCGATCACCGCCGGCCCTTCCAGCAGCCAAGACAGCGCAAAAAACGGCAGCGGCGGCACCAGGCTGCCCCACACCACCAACCCCACCAGATTCACCTTACCCAGCTTGCGCGTGACGATATTGCCCAGCGCCCACATCGCGGCGGCGCAGAGCGTCAGCAGAAAGCCGGCCAGCGTCATCAGCCCATTGCCCTTCAAACCAATCAGCAGCAAACCGCAGGCGGCCACCAACAAACCAAACAGATTGGCCAGGCGAAAGCGCTCACCGAGGAACATCACGGCGAACAGCAGGGTAAAGAAGGCCTGCGACTGCAGCACCAGCGAGGCCAAGCCGGCCGGCATGCCGACCGACATGGCCGAGAATAGAAACGCGAACTGCCCCAGCGAGATGGTCAATCCATAGGCCAGTAACCAGCGCAGCGGGATCTGCGGACGCTTGATAAACAGCACCGCAGGAAATGCCGCCAACAAAAATCGCAGTGCCCCCAACAGCATCGGCGGCATGTCATCCAGGCCGATCTTGATCACCACGAAATTCATGCCCCAGACGATGATGACCACCAGGGCCAGCAGTAGATCCTTGGGTAACATAACGCGGTCTCCTGACAGGCAAAGGGTCATTAAACCAGCAGCGCCTGCCCGGCCCCCATTACAGTTACAGCTGAATCCAGGCACACAGTCGTCCATAGATGAAGAAATAGCTTGTTCGTGGCACTGCACGCATAACGCGCCCCCTCGATTGGCGCATTTTTCTAGCGCCGCCTTGAGCGATTCGCCTGCCCAGGGATGGCATCATGCCGGTTTGCAGCGCCACGCTGGCGCCACTTTCGCGAGGAGTGACGATGGACAGCAACCGTCTCAGCGCAAACATCTACAGCAAGCTGGTCAATGAGGAGGATGCGCGGGTCTGCAGCGATATCGACGAGCAGGCCTGCCGCGCTGTGCCGGGCAACTTCTTGCTGATGATCCTCAGCCACTTCTTCAGCAAACTGGGTGACGCCCTGGCCAACCCGAAGGTGGTGCTGCCCTGGGTGATGGAAGCCCTGCAGGCGCCGCTTTACCTGATCGGCTTTCTGGTACCAATCCGCGAGTCTGGCTCGCTGATCCCACAGCTGTTTATCGCCAGCTACATCCGCGCGGTGGCCGTGCGCAAATGGGTCTGGGTTCTGGGCAGCCTGATGCAAGCCGCCGCTGTCGGTGCCATCGGTCTGGTGGCGTGGACGCTGGACGGCGTGGTAGCAGGCTGGGCGATCATTGGCCTGCTGGTGCTCTTCAGCCTGGCTCGCGGTTTGAGTTCGGTGGCCTCGAAAGATGTACTCGGCAAGACCATCCCGAAAACCCGACGCGGCCAGGTCAACGGCTGGTCGGCTAGCGCCGCCGGGCTGGTCACCGTCGCTTTGGCCCTAATGCTGTTGTTCAGCAGTACGGCTCAACTGCCACCGCAAGCCTACGGCCTGCTACTGGCCGGTGCAGGCCTACTGTGGCTGATCGCCGCGGCCATTTACGCGCGCATCAGCGAGCAGCCAGGAGCGGTCGAGGGCGGTGGCAATGCCGTAGTCGAGGCGCTGAAGCGCCTCGCTATTCTGCGCAGCGACCGTCCCTTCCGACGCTTCGTCATAACCCGCGCACTGATGCTGTGTTCGGCCCTGAGCGCGCCGTATTACGTGGTGCTGGCCCAACAGAAACTCGGCTCGGCCGCCAGTACACTGGGCCTGTTCATGCTCGCCAGCGGCGCCGCCAGCCTGATCTCGGCACCACTGTGGGGACGCTTTGCCGACGTGTCTAGCCGCCGGGTGATGATCCTCGCGGCCGGGCTGAGCGCAGGCCTCGGCCTACTGGTCTACCTGCTCGACAGTTTGCAACCGACCTGGCTGGCCATTGGCTGGATGCTGCCGGCACTCTACTTTGGCCTGAGCATTGCCCACCAAGGCGTGCGCATCGGCCGTAAGACTTATCTGGTCGACCTGGCGCAAGGCAACCGCCGCACCGATTACGTGGCGGTGAGCAATACCTTGATCGGCCTGATACTGCTGCTGCTCGGTTTCGCCGGAGCCCTGGGTACGGTCATGACAATCAGCCAGATCATTCTGTTGCTGTCAGTGCTTGGCGCCTTTGGCGCGGTGATGGCCACCGTTCTGCCAGAAGTGGAATAACAGCCGGAAAGGTTCGCCGCACTTACTGCAACGCACGCAGCAACTATCCCCATAGCCTGAGCACCACCCCTCGACGCCCCCATGCTGCATTGAGGGGGTGCCAGCGAACCGCAGACCGACTAAAATCCGCAGCTGACCTGAGCCAGCCTGCCGGCGGTCGGCCCAACAATTCGTCTGGCCGTCCACTTCCTGCGCAGACACACGACTCATCCGACTGTACAGACCGAGAGAGCACCCATGGGCGCACAATGGAAAGCCAAACCTAAAGAAGCCGCTGCCAACGCCAGAGGCAAGATCTTCGGCCGGCTGGTCAAAGAGATCATGATCGCCGCGCGTAACGGCGCTGATCCAGACCTGAACCCCAAGTTGCGCTTGGCTATTCACCAGGCAAAAAAAGCCTCGATGCCCAAGGAAACCCTCGACCGCGCGATCAAGAAAGGCGCCGGCCTGCTGGGCGATACCGTGACCTATCACGCGGCCACTTACGAGGGCTTCGCCCCGCATCAGGTGCCAGTGATCATCGAATGCCTGACTGACAACATCAACCGCACCGTGGCGGAAGTACGCGTGCTATTCCGCAAGGGCCAGATGGGCGCATCCGGCTCGGTGACCTGGGATTTCGACCACGTCGGCATGATCGAAGCCTCGCCAGAAGGCGACGCCGATGCCGAGTTGGCGGCGATTGAAGCCGGTGCACAAGACTTTGAGCCGGCAGATGAAGGCGGCACGCTGTTTATCACCGAGCCGACAGACCTCGACGCCGTATGCCGCGCCTTGCCGGAACACGGCTTTAGCGTCAATGCGGCCAAGCTCGGCTATATGCCGAAAAACCCGGTCAGCAGCCTGACGGCCGAACAGCTCGAAGAAGTCGAAGCGTTTCTTGAAGCGCTCGACGCCCATGATGACGTGCAGAACGTCTATGTCGGGCTTTCCGGCTAACTCAGCGGTTGCCTCAGGCTCGCCGGGCAGGACGCCCAGCGAGCCTATAAGCGGCGCCAGCGTTCGCGCCCAGTTCAGCGCACGGGCCGATTCGCCGCCCCATCGCGCCACAAAGCGAGTAGAATCGCCGGCCGCCGCGCCATCAGCGCCCGGCGTGTACACAAGGACGTTGCCCCACAGGAGTTTTACCGTGCACAAAATTCTCACTCTGGCTGCGTGCCTATTGCTCGGCGCCTGCGCCAGCAACCCGCAGACGGTCTACCAGCAAGACGTTGTGGCGGGCACCAGCCCAATGGCCAAAAGCACCCTGGAGGCCATCCATAACAGCAAAGCCATCCCGCTGCCGCTCGACCCCGGCCTGCTGGCTCCGCAGTGGCCGATTAGCGCCGACGAACCGCGCCTGGACTTTGGCAGCTCGATCTCTAACTACCGGATCTTTTCCCTGCAGCTGAAGAAGGGTGAACGCTACACCCTTAACGTGCGCTCGCTGTGCAACAAGCCCTGCCTCGGCGTGAGCAAGTTCGCCCTGAAACCGCGCGCCATGTTGCTGGATGCCTACGGCGCCGTGATTGCCGACAAACCCTCGCACGCCTCGACAGCAATCGGGCAGATCAGCCTGAGCTGGGACGGTGAAGCCACAGAAGATGGCACCTACTACCTGCTCGTGGCCGCCGATAACGACGACCTCGGTCAGACCATCGTGATCGACGATGTATGGGTGAACAACTCCCCCCTGATGGCGGTCAAGGTGGACATGCACAGCTCGCCATTCGGCACCGTCAGTGCATTCTCCAGCCCTCGCAAAGACTGAGCCAGCACCCGGCGAGCGACACACGCTCGCCGCTCCCTCCAATGAGCGCGGCTTAACCGTCAAGCCTATCCATTGACCCTGAGCAAGATGCTCCGCCCCTGGCGCTTTAGCCTATGCCGATGACTTTCTGAGGGTTCGCCCTCCAACTGCCATCGACGAGGTCTTCATGAGCATCACCTCTACTCACATTTGCGCGGCGGCCGACCAACTGCAGGGTTTTGTCGGTTTCAATGCCAAGACCGGGCGCTACATCGTACGTTTTTCTGAAGACTCCTTCGGCCTCGACGTACTCGAACAGAGCATCACACCCACCTGCGAATTCGTCTGGCGCGCCTTTGACGGCGAACTGATGAACCTCGACCGTGCGCGCCTGCAACTGCTGCTAGAACAAAACATCGATGATCGCCTGGCCATCAGCGAGCCGCTACGGGTTTACGTGCGCCGCGCTGACCTCCCGGAGATCAGCGCCGAGCGCCGGCGCCTTAGCGCTTAAACCCCGGTTAACACAACGCGCTGCGCCATGGCCGAATAAGCCGTTGGTTGTTCACTTACACCCTAACAGTCGCAGCGCTCGGCAGACTAAGCTCGCCTGGTTGATGTTATTCGCCCAGGAGCCTGCCGAATGTTCGATGTGCTGATCAAGAATGCGCTGTTTTTCGATGGCAGCGGCACGCCGGGAGTGCTGCGCCACCTGGGCATCCGTGAGGGTAAATTGGCGTGCATCAGTGCCAGCGCCCTGGATGAAAGCGGCTGCGGCCAGGTCATCGACGCCAGCAACCGTTGGGTCACGCCCGGCTTTATCGACATGCACACCCACTATGACGCGGAACTGGTGGCGGCGCCCGCGCTCAAGGAATCCGTGCGTCATGGCGTGACCACCGTGATGATCGGCAGCTGCTCGATCAGCATGGTGCTGTCCAGCCCCGAGGATTGCTCGGATCTGTTCACCCGCGTTGAGTCGGTGCCGCGCGAACATGTGCTGCCGTTGCTCCAGGCGCGCAAGACCTGGAACAGCGCTAGCGAATTCGCCGCCTTTCTCGATCAACACCCGCTGGGGCCGAATGTCTGCTCCTTTCTCGGCCACTCCGACCTGCGCGTTGCCGTCATGGGTTTGGAACGCGCCGTCGATGCCAAGGTGCGCCCCAGTGAACGCGAACTGCAACAAATGGAACGCCTGCTGGAAGAGGCGCTGGATGCCGGCCTACTCGGCCTGTCGAGCATGACCAATCCCTGGGACAAGCTCGACGGCGACCGCCAGCGCTCGAAATCCCTGCCCTCGGTGTATGCGCCCTGGGCCGAATACGCGCGACTGAACAAGATCCTGCGGCGGCGCGGACGCATCCACCAGGGCGCGCCAAATCTGGTGACCAAATTCAATGTGCTGGCCTTTCTCTGGGCCAGCATCGGCGGCGGGTGGCGCAAACCGCTGAAGACCACCCTGATCACCCTAATGGACGTCAAAGCCGACCCTTGGCTGGCGCCTGTGCTTGGCCCGCTTACCCGCTGGATCAATCGCCTGACCCGCGCGGACTTTCGCTGGCAAACCCTGCCGGTGCCCTTCGAAACCTATGCCGACGGCATGGAGTTCGTGGTGTTCGAGGAGTTTCCCGCCGGCCAGGCCGCTCTGCACCTAGCCAGCCACGACCTGCGCAGCCAGCTGTTTCAAGATCCGGACTACCGCCGACGCTTTCGCCAGGATGTGGAGAAGAAATTCGGCCCACGGGTCTGGCACCGCGACTTTGACGACGCGTGGATTGTCGACTGCCCAGACGCCAGCGTGGTCGGCAAAAGCGTTGGCGAACTGGCCAAGGCCCGCAATGAACACCCGGCCGATCTGTTTCTTGACCTGCTGGTGGCCCATGGCCCGCGCCTGCGCTGGCGCACTCTGATCGCCAACCACCGCCCCGAGGTGGTGGAAAAACTGGTGTGCGAACCGAGCACGCTGATCGGCTTTGCCGACTCCGGCGCGCATATCCGCAATATGGCCTTCTACAACTTCGGTGTGCGCCTGCTCAAGTTGGTGCGCGATGCCGAACTGCGTGGCCAGCCGGTGATGCCGATCGAAACCGCAATCTGGCGCCTGACCGGCGAGCTGGGTGAGTGGTTCGACATTGACGCCGGCAGGCTCTACGAAGGCGCACGGGCTGACCTGGTGATTATCGACCCCAGCGCACTGGATGAATCCCTGGCCAGCTACCAAGAGGCGCCCATGGAAGCCTTCGGCGGTTTGCAACGCATGGTCAACCGTGGCGCGGCAGTGGATGCGGTGCTGATCAACGGGCGCATTGCCTTTCAGCATGGCGAATGTGCCCACGACCTCGGGCAAAAACACGGTTATGGGCAATTTTTACGCAGCCGCTAACGCCTTCAACTGAAGCCTAGCGATAGTCCTACAGGCTGGCATACTGTGCGCCGCACAGACCGGTGGGCCGCCCACCCTGTATGCTGAAAGGACGCCAATAATAATGTACAAAATGCCTGCAAAGGCCCTCTACCGCTGGCTTCTAGGCCTGCTACTGCTCAGCCTGCTGCCCCCGCTATACGCTGATGAGGCGGGCGTTATTCACTACCCCCGGCGTACCGAGGGTGAAGAGTTTCGTTCCTCCTATGAGCTGGCTCAACTGCAACTGGCACTGGAAAAAGCCGGCAGCTCTTTGCGCCTGGAGCCCTCGTACTACAGCATGGAGCAGGAGCGCGCACTGGTTAACCTGGAGCATAACGAGCGCCTCGATGTGGTCTGGAGCATGACCAGCCGTGAGCGCGAACAACGCCTGCTGCCTGTGCGCATTCCGCTGGATAAGGGTTTGTATGGCTGGCGCATTGCCCTGCTGCCCAGCAGCCGCGCCGAGCTGCTCAAGGATGTGCGCACCCTCAACGACCTGCGCCCGTTCTCCGCCGGTCAAGGGCACGATTGGCCGGACACTGACATTCTTCGCAGCAATGGCTTGCCTGTCACCATTTCAGCCAATTACGGCAGCCTGTTTCACATGCTCCAGGCGCAACGCTTCGATTACTTTCCGCGCTCGGTGATCGAACTCTGGGATGAGCTTAAACACCCACGCAGCAAGCAGCTGGTTGCCGACCAGCATGTGCTGCTGCACTACCCCGCCGCGATGTATTTTTTCTTCTCGCGCCAACGCCCAGAGCTGGCGCAAACCGTGCGCCTCGGTTTGCAGCGGGCGATTGCCGATGGTTCATTCGAGCGCCTGTTCCAGGAGCATTTCGCAGCCGACCTGCAGCGCGCGCAACTGCACAAGCGTCAGGTCATCGAGCTGCAAAACCCTTTTCTGCCGGGCGCCACGCCCTTGCAGCGACGCGAGCTGTGGTTCACTCCCGTGCCGACGAAACGCTAGACGGTTGAGCCAAAGTGGCCTGCACAACCGCACGGCTGTGTGCGCCGAACCGTTTAAACAGCGCCTGCAGCAAGTGCTCCAACAGCGGGTCAGCGGCAACCGGAGCCAACTGATTGCCCGCACTGAACCCTGCAGCAGCAACCGGCTTGCGTGCCAGCCACTGGCCAATCACCTCATCCAAGGCATCGGCGCTGGCGTAGGACTCGGCGGCCACCACCTGCTGCGCGTAGTCCGCTGAATACGCGGGATAGCTGCCTGGCGGGGCCTGTGTATAAGCCTGTAACAGTGGCGCGGCGGCCTGCTCCGCCATCAATTGCTGCATACGCTGAAGTTGGTATTCCTCGAGAGCCGTATGCCGGTCCGCCACACGGGCAATGGCGGCCAGACGATCGTCGGGATAGCCCAAAGCGCCTTTGAGGGCAATCAGCATCAACTCGGGCGTGGTGAAGCCCGGCACGGTCTTGGCGTGGTAGGGCTGGGTCAGGTCCTGCATGTAGTGCAGCGCCCAGCCGAGAAAACGATACCCCCAATAGTCATGCCCGCTGGCCAGGGCCAGCCGTGCCAGGCCGGTGTATTGGTAGATGCGCCAGTGCGGCAGGGTGCGCCGCAGGTAGGGCGCCGCCTGAAACACCAGCGCCGGTTCGTGGTAGTAACCGATATGGAAAGGGGCTTGGGAGGAATACTCGAAGCGCGCATCACCAAACGGCTGCTCGCCAAAGTTGTACTGCCCGCCGACTTCGCCGGGGTTGTTGCTGAACAGGTTGATATCGTGGCCATAGTCCGGCTCATCAGCCGCACTGCTGAGCACCTGCACGGCACTTACCGCCTCGCCCGGCTGCAAGGCCAGATAACGCCAATGGCTCCAGGGGCCAAGCTTGCGAAATACCAGCACCTGTTCAGCCGCCAGCCGCGCCCTCCCCTCATCCGCCTGCCCCGGTAATTGCTGGACAAAGCCGGCCAGACGAATCTGCGGATTAATCCGCAGTGCATGCAGGAATGCGCTGCGCCTGTCGGCCGGGGCAGTCGCAAGGGCGCTAAAGCGCAACGCATCAGGGCGCGCCGGGTAATCGGGGAAGTGCGCGCGGGCAAATGCCTCCTGCTCATCCAGCAACTGCTCAATGGCCGGCGCCTGATCATCGAGAAACGCCTGCAACGGCTGGTAATTCAGCGTGCGCTGCAACTGCGGCAGTGCCTGCAACGCCAACTGACTGCCGAGCGAGTGATTGGACCAGGCCAGGGCGTTTAACGGCTGACAGGCCAAGCAACAGGCAGATAGCAACAGCAACAATGGCTTCACGGCGACTCCGACGCAGGTAGCAGGGCAAAGAGCCATAGCCTAACGCCTGGGCCGCTACCTGGCACTGTCGTATCAAGTCAGCCCACTCACTAATCAGGCAGTGCGCGGCAAAATCTCAGCGGTGAGCGTGACCAGAGCTAGCCAACAACTACAGCCGCTGCCGCGACCAGCACAATCACCACCAGCGCCAGCGCTAATAGCGGCTTATTCAGCCTACTTGGCGCACGGGCGGGCTTAGCCGCAGTGTGCAGCGGGTTAGCCTGAGCGACTGTTCGCAGTGGGTTGGCATGGCTATTCGCTGAACGGGACATGGCGACGGCCTTGAGCGGCTTGGGCAGGTCCACCGCGCGCATAAATAGCGTGGCGTCTTCGTCCGCGCTGGGCGCCACCGTGCTTTTCGGCCCAATCACCAGCAGGCTGACCGAGCCCATCTTCAGCTGGTCACCTGGCTGCAACACCGCCGTCGCGACCTTTTGCTGGTTGACCTGCAGACCATTGGCCGACGCCAGGTCCTTGACCTCCAGCACATTGTCCTTGAGGTAGAACTCGCAGTGGCGGCGCGACAATTGCTGGTCGCTGAAACACAGCTCGCATTTCACTGAACGG
Organism: Pseudomonas sp. MIL19; assembly: GCF_028680365.1. Taxonomy (NCBI): domain Bacteria; kingdom Pseudomonadati; phylum Pseudomonadota; class Gammaproteobacteria; order Pseudomonadales; family Pseudomonadaceae; genus Pseudomonas; species Pseudomonas sp. MIL19. The sequence continues at coordinate 136,790 of NZ_JAPPVG010000003.1, forward strand.
CCAAAGGTCATGGAGCCGTTGATATGGAATTTCTTGCCTTCGTGCTCGCCCTGAATCACCTGCAGGTACCAGCGTGCACCCTGCTCGGCTTTAGCCTTGCTGCGCGCCGGATCGACCAGTAGCAACTCCACCGAACCCAGCCGCAGCCGGTCATCGGCACGCAACTGGAAGCGCGTATTGATGCGCTCGTCGTTGACGAAAGAGCCGCCGAGGCTGCCGACATCGGTCAGGTAATAGAAGCCATGATCCTGACGAATCTCCGCATGAAATGAGCCGATGCTGGGGTCCACCAACACCAGGCTGTTGCGGCTGTCCTGGCCGATGGTGAAACGCTCGTCGACCAGCCAGATGGGGGCCTGACGATTATCACTGAAGTGAATTTTGAGCATCTACAGCACTCCCCCAAAGTCAGTTAAACAGCCGCCAGGAAACCGGGGCACCGCATGCGCTACTTGGCGTTAGCCGGATGAGCGGCAAGTGCCAACGAAGCGAGGCGCGCATGCTGCCTGCCAATCAGCCGGCTAGCAATATGCCAGCAGGGTTACTTACTCAAATAGGTTGTTCCACAAGCGTTTGACGGAATTAACCGGCCCCGTCTGCTGGGTCGCTGCAGGCTTACGCCGGGCAGTCTGGGCCTGACGTACACGCTGTTCATGGCCATCGAGCAGGTGCAATAACGCCTCGTTAGTCGGCTCCACCTCCAGCCCCTGCTGCACCAATGCCAGCGCCAAGGCGAACTCGCGGCGTTTATAGGCGGCCTCGCTTTGCGCGATATAGCGCTGCGCCACCCGGTTGATCCCGGCTCGGGCCAACAGATTGTCCGGTTCCCAAGCAAGTACCTGACGGAAGTAGTGCGTCGCGCTGTCATCTTCGGGCAATAGCAGCTGTTGATCCGCCAGGCGCTGCTCAGCCAGCCGCAGAGACTGGTTGATCCGCGCTTGCAGCACACGGTTTAGCCCATCCAGCGCCAGCGGGTTGTCGGCATCAAGCGTGAGGACCTGACGAAACAGGTAATCGGCGTTGTCCTGCGGCGGCTCCAGTAGATTGCCGTTCTGCAAACGCTGCTCGGCGCGCGCCAGGTAGTCGCTGATCTGCATCTGTTGATACAGGTGATAGCCGCCAGCGCTCGCCGCCGCTAACAGCAACACCCCCAACAGCAACCCAACCCACAATTTACTGCGCCCGCCTTTGCGCCCGTTTGGCTTAGCCACGCTCAGCGCCGGGGCAATAAGCGTAGTGTCCGGGTCCTCCTGCGCCAGCTCGTCCAGGCTGGCCAGCAACACTTTGCAGTCAGCAAAGCGCTCATCCGGGTCTTTCGCCAACATGCGCTCGAGCAGCCACTGGTAGCCTTGGAGAGGCGCGGGCAGTTGCGGAACGTCCATCTGCAGGTGATTCATCACCGTCTGGGTGTAATTGGCGCCGCGATAGGGGTTAGTGCCGGTGAGCATCTCCAGCAGGATCACCCCCAGGCTGTAAATATCGCTGCGCGCGTCCAGCGCCTGACACTGCGCCTGCTCAGGGCTGCTGTAGGACGGGCTGCCGACAGCAATGCCAAACTGAGTCAGGTCGGTGTCCAGTTCAACTTCCTTGGCCACGCCAAAATCGGTGATCACCGCCGTGCCATCGGTGCGAAAGAGGATATTGGCCGGCTTGATATCGCGGTGCACCAGGCCCTGGTCATGCACCACCGCCAGGCCACTGGCCACCTGCCGCACGATGCGCAAAGCGCGCGCCAGCTCGAAGACTTGGCCTTTATGCTGCGCCAGGTCGCCGCCGGCAACGAATTCCATGGTCAGGTAATGGCGACCATCAGCCAGCTGATTGATGTCATATATGGTGATGATCGAGGGGTGGTGCAAGGACGCAACGATATGCCCCTCTTTGATAAAGCGCTGGCTGAACGCTTGATCATCTGTGCTTAACAGCACCTTGATCGCCACCTTGCGGTGCAGCGACTCCTGGGTGGCCAGGTAAACCTCGGCCATACCGCCTTTGCCCAGGCGGCCATGCACCTGATAGCCGGGGATAACAAGCAATTGTTCAGTCATGAGGGTCAGTGCACATCGGCAGATTAGGGCTTGCGGGAGGTAAACAGACGGCTGAGCAGCCCCCGGGGTTTGACTTCAACGCTGGGTGGGGGCGCTTCACGGCCGAGCACGATACAGGAGATATTATCCTTGCCGCCCATTTCGTTAGCCTGCGCCAGCAGCTGGCTCACCAGCTCATCAAGGGTCTGCGCGCTGCTGCATAGCTGCTGGATCTGCGTATCTTCAAGCTCGCCGGTTAGGCCGTCGCTGCACAGCAACAGCAACTCCTGCTCACCCAGCGAGCCCTGCAGCACACCCACCTGCAGCGGCTGTTCATCTCGGCCCAGGCACTGCAGGATGACATTGCGCTGCGGATGGTGACGCGCTTCTTCGTCGCTCATTTGCCCGGCATCGATCATCGTCTGCACCCAGCTGTGGTCGTGACTAAGGCGTTCGATATGCCCGGCGCTGACGCGATAGGCGCGGCTGTCACCTACCCAGGCCAGGTTGAACTCAGCCCCCTGGAAATGCACCGCCACTAGGGTCGTGCCCATGCCGCGCTGCTCATCGGCGCGCGCCACCGCGAGAATTTTCTGATTGGCCGCCTGCACCGCCTCGACCAATTCCAGGCCCTCGGCGCAGCCTGCCTGTAATACCTGTAAGGCCAACGCACTGGCCACTTCACCGCATTGATGCCCGCCCATACCGTCGGCAATCGCCCACAGATTCAACTGCGGGCAACACAACAGCGCATCCTCATTGTGCTCACGCACGCGCCCAGGCACGCTGTGGCCGGCATAAATCAGTGCTTGTTCCATCAATGTCTCGACCTAGGGTTCACCACCGCAAAGCGCTACGCTGCACTCGACTCAGGCCGACCATGATGCGGCGGTAAACTCAGGCTGTCACCGCCAGCCGCTGATTTTGCAGGTGAAGTGTTAACCAGTCGAACCCACACACCGCAGCCAGAGCCGGATAACGCTTCAACTATTCAGCCAGCATCGGCGTAGACTCAAAACACCAGCCTCGCCTTAGCGCAGCGAGATGGCCCGCTCCAGACGATTCAACCACGACATTGTCAGAGGTGAAGATCATGAGCAAAGGTATGGATTCAAAGAAACAAGCAAAGAAAAAACCGCTGAAAACGGCCAGCGAAAAACGCATGGATAAAAAAGGCAAGCACGGTGCAAAAACCCTGCTCGGCAGCCACGCAGCTACCCCCTGAGTTAACCGCCTGAGGCAGGCATCAGGCTGCACTCAGGCATTCCAATCCCTCCACTACTGCTAGCCGCTATGCATTACCGCCAACTCCCCGCCCCACTCAAACCCCTTGCTGACAAGTTCTACCGCAGCCAACGCTCAGCCATGCGCGCCACGCCAGGCGCACAGCTTTGGGTCGCCGAAAACCCGGACATCGTTGCAGCACTGTGCCTGCAAAGCGTCGCACACGGTCACTGGCTGACCAGCTTGCTGGTGGCCTCGCCGATGCGTGAACAAGGCATCGCACGTCAGTTGATCGAAGCCGCCCTCGCCCACTGCACCACGCCAGTCTGGCTGTTCTGCCACCCACAGCTGCACGACTTCTATCGGCGCCAGGGCTTTATCCCTTGCAGCGACCTGCCCCAGCCCCTGGCTGAGCGCCTAAGCCGTTATCAGCGCAGCAAGAGCCTGCAGGCGTTCTCCCGCGCCCCTGGGCAACCCCAACTGCACCTGGCTTAACCGGCGGCTGCCCGGTTAGCCAGGCGCTATCCGCGCGACGGCATCCATACTGGCACTTTGCTCAACTTTACTATTGCTATCGTCAGGCCAAGCTCTGCATGCTTAAGCCATAAGAACGACAACAGGGTCTTCCCCTATGCGCACATCGCGGTTACTCAGACGCCTGCGTAACGACTTTCAGTTGTCCATCATTACGCTGATGGGCCTGTTTGGCGTCATTGGTATTAGCCCCTATGCCGTGTACCGGCTGGCCACCGGCAACTACTTGGTGGGCGCCGCCGATACGGTAATTGTCGCCTCCACGGTGCTTGCGGTGCTTTACGCCTGGCGCACCAGCGACACCGTAAAACCGGGCATCTACCTGGCCAGCATCTTCTCCGTTGCGGCAACCCTGATCGCCATCAACCTGGGCGTTAACGGCCTGTTTTGGATCTATCCGCTGATCCTGTTCAACTTCTTTATGGTGTCGTCTGGTAAGGCTTTAGTCGCCACTATCCTGATGCTCATGACGCTGGTGGGTTACGGCCAGCTAAACCCTGGCGCGGTATTCGAAAGCGACTACCAGATGGTGTCGTTTCTGGTTACCAGCATGATGGCCAGCATCCTCAGCTTCGTCTTTGCCTATCGCACCAGCAGCCAGCGCGATCAGCTGCAGCAACTGGCCATCCATGACCCGCTGACCGGCGCTCGGAACCGTCGGGCGATGAACGAGGAGCTGAAGATCGCTGCGTCCTTAAATCGGCGTCACGGCAACAGCTATGGTGTGTTGACCATGGACCTGGACCATTTCAAGCGGGTCAACGACAACTATGGCCATCAGGCCGGCGATCAGGTGCTGATCGACTTTGTCGAGCTGATCAAAAATGCCTCACGCAAAGAGGATCGCCTGTTCCGCTTCGGCGGCGAGGAATTCCTCCTACTGGTGCCCAATACCGACAGCGACGGCCTATTGGCCGCAGCCCAAAACCTTCAGCAACAGGTTCGCCAACACCTGCGCGGGCCGGGCGGCCCGGTGACCATGTCGGTTGGCGGTGCGATGATGCGCCGCGATGAGCACTGGGAAGACCTGCTGCAGCGCGCCGACCAACGCCTGTATCACGCCAAGAGCGCCGGACGTAACTGCATCGTCATCAATGACGGCGTCAATACAGCAAGCCCCCAGCCCATCGTCTAATCCTGCGGTATATCTTCGCTTACACTCTGCAGCTGGAAAATTATCCGCCCTGCCCCACAACGCTGTAACAACTCGGCGTTGTGTGGGTCTATTGGCCACACCCACTTGAGAGCACTGCCATGAAGAGACGCTCCCTGCTCAAGGCGATCGCCCTGATGCCAGCCCTGCCCCTGCTCAGCCACGCCCCGCTCAGCCTGGCGCAAGCCATCGCCAGCACCATCACGCCACTGGACAAGCCGCACAGCGCCTGGCGCGACCTGCTAACGCCCGAGGCATATGCCGTGTTGTTCGAGGAAGACACGGAAGCCCCCGGCAGCAGCCCGCTGAATCAGGAAAAACGCGACGGCACCTATATCTGCGCCGCCTGTTACCTGCCGCTGTTCGCCAGCCAAGATAAATATCAAAGCGGCACCGGCTGGCCCAGCTTCACCCAGCCGATTGCCGGGCACATGGGCCAAAAACGCGACTTCAAGCTGTTTTTCCCACGCACTGAATACCACTGCGCGCGTTGCGGCGGCCACCAGGGCCACGTGTTTGATGACGGTCCCAAGCCTCGTGGCGAACGCTGGTGCAATAACGGCGTAGCCCTGCGCTTTGTTGCCAAAGACGAGCCCCTACCCGAACTGCGGAGCTAAACATGACCCACATTACGTCCCACTGGCGCAGCCGTTTGCTCGCCAGCGCCATGCTTGTTCTGGGCGGTCTGCTGGCCGCCTGTGAACCCACCGCGGCGCAGGCCCCCCAGGCAACCGCGCAAGCCAACACAACAACGGTGGAAAACCCAGGGGTAGCGATCTTTGCCGGCGGCTGCTTCTGGTGCACCGAATCGGACTTCGACAAAGTACCTGGCGTGATTGAAACCACCTCAGGCTATATCGGCGGACATGTCGACAACCCCACTTACGAGCAAGTCTCAGCCGGCAATAGCGGGCATATTGAAGCCGTGCGCGTGCGCTTTGACCCAAGCAAAACCAGCTATGCACAACTGCTGGAAGCCTTCTGGCCGACCATTGACCCGATCACCCCTAACGCACAGTTCTGCGACCGTGGCCCGCAGTACCGCAGCGCAATTTTCTACAGCACGGCCGAAGAACAGCAGTTGGCTGAAGCCTCCAAAGCCGCCCTGGATAAATCCGGGCGCTTACCGGCGCCGGTGGTCACAGAAATCCTCCCCGCGGGGACCTTCTACCCGGCCGAGGATTATCACCAGGACTACTACCAGCGTAATCCGTTGCGCTACACCTACTACCGCAACGGTTGCGGCCGCGACCAACGCCTTGAGCAACTCTGGGGCAAGAAGCCATAAGCCATGCGCATCAGTTTGCCCTCGCGCCAACTGATGACGTTGTATTCAGCCGCTGATACCCAGAGGCGGCAATCGCCGCATCCGCTATGGTTGAGCTCACACGTTGCCCAGTGAGCACAGCCATGGCCCCGCTGAAACCTTTGTTCAAACTCACCTCGCTGATCGCCCTGGGCGGTTGGCTGATGCTGGTCTGCCTGCCAGCCTGGCCCTATACCGATGAACTGGTACTGGGGCTCAGCGTGGTCGTGCTGGCCCTCCTCTACAGCTGGCTGCTGTTTTTCGCCATGCGCCAGCGCCCCGAACCTGGCACTGGCAAACCAGGCTTCTTCAGCCTGGCTGGCGTGCTCTCATTGCTGCGCCAACCCACAGCTGCATTGGCGGTCTGGGTGCATATTCTCGCGTTCGATCTGATGGTGGGCCTGTATATCCGCCACGAAGAAGCCATCGCGGGCATCAGCCACTGGGCTCTGCTGCCCTGCTATGTGCTGACGCTGATGTTTGGGCCGCTGGGTTTGCTGGCCTTTTTAGCGCTGCGCTGGAGCTTGGCTCTAGCGGCCTGAGTTAGCGGCTGCGTTCTTCCGAGTGCGTGCTCTGGCCCGGGTACTGCTGTATGCGGTAACCATTGGGGTATTCAATCGTTTGCTTGATCGCGCCACGGTTTTCTAGCGATTGGCTGCCGTAGCGCTGCTCATGGTGCTGCAGACCCTCAGGTAACCGCTGCCCACCATAAAGGTTGTGAGTTTCTATGGTTTGAGAGCTGCCAATGCTGCCGCTGGCACCAGGGCTGATATAGGTTTTCGGAATGACCCGCAGTGTCTGCGGCGCTTGCGGCTCGGCATACAGCGAAGTCACCATCAGCAGAGCCATCAAACTGAGCACACATCTGCGCATCGTCATTACTCCCTCTGCGCCATGGGCGCGAAACGAACCTGAAGGTTTGGCAACACCAGCCCGCCTACGGTTCCGACCATTGCTCCAGACAGAACATCCGCACACGGCTTAATTGCTCAAATAACGAGCAATCATCCTCGGTTTGCTGGAAAGCACAAGCCAACCCAGCGTCCAACGCAGGATCAGCACTTCGCACAACCCGCCGTGCTATTTCGCGATCCCCGTCCCGCTTAATCCGGCGGGCATTTATTACCATCAACGGCTATGCATTCGCGTGAGCATCGCCAACCAGATGACTATCCGTATCGCTCTACTCCTTCTCGCCTGCCTGCCGGGCCTGGCGCTTGCTGAGCAATTTATCTGCCGGGTGATGACCATTAGCGAAGGCGACACCTTTAGCTGTCTGAGCACTGATAACAAACGGCTGCGAGTGCGCCTTGCGGAAATTGACGCACCGGAAAGAAAGCAGCCCTATGGTGCTGAAGCCAAGCAGGCGCTGTCTGATCTGGTGTTAGAAAAACAGGTTCTCCTGCATGTGCAAGAAGTGGATCGCTACGGCAGAACGCTGGCGCGCGCTTTCATCGGCGGCGTAGACGTGAATTACAGCTTGGTCGAACAAGGCGCAGCCTGGGCCTACACCCCGCAGTTGAAGGACTACAGGCTAAAAGATGCCGAAACCCTGGCCAGAAAAATGGGTAAAGGCCTTTGGCGGCTTCCAGCCGAGTCCATAGTCGCCCCTTGGGATTGGCGTTATGCCGGCAGAATTTCAGTGCCGCCAAAAACCAAGCCCAGCCGACCGGCGTCGTTTTCGCAGTTTGGCAGCAACTAAGGCCCAGGCAACCGGCCCGCCACAACAATCATCACCTAGCCTGCACCCGCCAATTTTGCCCTGCGCCCCATGGCATCTACAGCCTGAGTTGCGCTTCAGCGCTACCGCTCACCTGCGCCTTAATCTATAGGCAATACTTATACAAAGCATTGCACATCAGTCCTGGACGCTATGCATCTATCGGCCGATGATTGCTTCACACCAAGCAACCCCGATAGGAGCTACACCATGCAACAGTCGCACGCTTACAACGACCCAAGCCTTGCCCTGACCACCGAAGTGCTGGATGCCAAGGCGCGCAAAAACCTCTCCTGGCAGGACCTGGCTGACGGCACCGGGCTTGGGTTGGCCTATGTCACCGCCGCCCTGCTCGGCCAACATCCGCTGCCGGAAAAAGCAGCTAAAGTGATTGGCGACAAGCTTGAACTGGATGCCGACACAGTCGCCCGCCTGCAAATCATCCCCCTGCGCGGCAGCCTCTCGGGCATTCCAACCGACCCGACCATCTACCGCTTTTACGAAATGATCCAGATCTACGGCACCACGCTGAAAGCCCTGGTGCATGAGCAGTTTGGCGACGGCATCATCAGCGCCATCAACTTCAAGCTGGACATGAAGAAGGTCGAGGACCCCGAAGGCGGTTCCCGCGCAGTGATCACGCTGGATGGCAAGTTCCTGCCCCTGCGCCCGTTCTAACCTCGCCGCGTCCCTGAATCGGCCCGCCCCCTGCGGGCCCGATCCCAAAATTGACCTGATTCCCACTGCCACCCATTTATGCGGAGGATGGCTCATGAACAAAATCCTACTTTTAGGCCTGTCGCTGGCCGCCTCGCTGTCGGCTTACGCCGAAGAACCAGTCACGCCAGCGCCAGCCGTTGCTTACACATACGGCATGCACTTAGACATCGCTAAGGTGATACGCATAACTTCGGCTGCCGACACCTGCGGGCCGACGCCAGCCGAAATGACCTACCGCGACTCACAGGGTGACGTCCATGTTCTGCAATACCGCCTGTATGGCACCGGCTGCAGCGACTCATAGCCCAACAACCCAGCAGATTTTTACAGGTACATCCTATGCAAGCGCTTATTGACGGATTTCTGAAGTTTCAGAGCGAAGCGTTCCCACAGCGCTCCGACCTGTTCAAACACCTGGCGACCACCCAGCACCCAGGCACCTTGTTTATCACCTGCTCCGATAGCCGCGTAGTGCCGGAACTGCTGACGCAACAAGAACCCGGCGAACTGTTCGTGATTCGTAACGCCGGCAATATCGTGCCGTCCTACAGCCCGCACCCGGGTGGCGTGTCGGCGACAGTCGAGTATGCCGTCGCGGTACTGGGGGTGACCGATATCGTTATTTGCGGCCACTCTGATTGCGGCGCCATGACTGCGGTCGCCACATGCAAATGCATGGACCACCTGCCCGCTGTAAGCGGCTGGTTGCAGCATGCCGAGTCGGCGAAGGTCATCAACGAGTCGCGTGTGCATGCCAATGACGCGGCCAAAGTCAGCTCAATGGTGCGGGAAAATGTCATCGCCCAACTGGCGAACATCCAAACCCACCCGAGCGTGCGCCTGGCTCAAGAAAAAGGTGTGTTGAACCTGCATGGCTGGGTCTACGACATTGAAAGCGGCTCAATCGACGCGCTGGACGACGATAACCGCTCCTTCAAGGCATTGGCCGACTACCCAGCGACCTGCGCCGTGTATGCTCGCTCAGCCGTTGCCGCTTGAAACCCGGTTGCCTGTCAAAGACTTTTACCCCAGTGCTCAACTGCAGCGGCTGTCACAGGCCGCTTACCTGTTTCGCTAACGGCTGGCGCGCTATTCGCGCCCGGGCGTGCCCTCCTTCATCGCCCCCAGCATTAAGTGGGTAAAGGCGTCTGATGCAGCACTGTGGTAGTTGTTTTTACGCCGCAGTAGCGCGGCCCCGCGCTGGGGCGCTTCGGCCACTAATGCAAGCTTGCGCAACGCGCGGTCTTGCGTGGCAATGGCTTCCGGCAAAATCGTGGCAACGGCGGTGTGCCGAATAACCTCGAGCAGGGTATTCACCGAGTTGACCTCAATCACCACCTTGGGCGTGATCCGCGCCGTCGCGAAGAACTCATCAATGCAGGTGCGGGTCACAAAATCGGGGGTCAGCAGGGCAAACTCCAGCTGCGCCAGCTGATCGGCAGTCAGCGTGGCCTGAGCATCATAGAGCGGGTGATCACGCCCAACCATCAGCCCCAAGGTTTCTATAAACGCCGGAATCGACTCGATGTCAGCGCTTCTGACTTGATCAAATGCAATCGCGATATCCAGCGAATCATTGGCCAGCCCCGTTTCGATGTCGTCCATCGACAACTCGAATATCTGTAAATGGATATTCGGATACAGCGCGATGTAATCGCGGATCAGTGGCCCGACCAGGTAGGCCATAAAGGTTGGGGTCATGGCCAGCCTGAGCGAGCCGCGGGACAAATCCTTAACGTCATGCAGCGCCCGCTTCCCCGCCGCCAACTCCACCAGCACCCGGCGGGCGGATTCGATATAGGCCAGCCCTGCATCAGTGGGTTTGACCGTGCGCGAAGTTCGGTCGAACAGGCTGACGCCGAGCGACTCTTCCAGTTGGCGAATCTGTTGCGACAGGGTCGGCTGGGAAACGTGCAACGCCTCTGCGGCGCGCGTGAAGCCACCATGATCAGCAACCGCCAACAAATACCGCAGATGCCGTAACAGCATTGCATCACCACCTATAGGCAAAAAACATGCTTCGCATTGTATGCCAGCCCATAAGCCTATGGCTAAGTCGACAGCCCGGCGCGACAGGCTGTCCAGCCCGGCACCGAACAAGCGGTGAATGAGTCGAAACGTGCGCAATAAAAAAGCCAGCATCGCTGCTGGCCTTGTTTTACTGGCGCGGGGATAGGCACCGAACCTGCGAGCTTCGCGTTACGCGTGCCTTACCCTCGCCACAGGTTATGCGGCAGGCTCGACTGAGAGGCGGCGCAACGGATACTCACTCGCCGGGCAGTTCGATACGGTCTTCATGGATCACGATGCGACCCTGCTTGTACAAACCACCGATGGCTTTTTTGAAGTTACCTTTACTGACCCGAAACAGCGCGGCAATTTCTTCAGGTGAGCTTTTGTCATTCACCTTGAGCACGCCATCGTGTTCGCGCAGCTTGCTCAATATTTGTTCGCCCAGGCTGCTGGCCGCTTCCTGACCCACCGGCTGCAAGCTCAGGCTGATTTTGCCGTCGGCACGTACTTCCTTGATAAAGCCCTTTTCCTGCATGCCGCTGCGCATAAATTTGAACAGCTCATTCTTGTGGATCAGGCCCCAGTGCTTGCCATTGATGATGGCCTTAAAGCCCATATCCGTCGGTTCGACCACCAGCAAATCAACTTCTTCACCGGCCGTGTAATTCGCCGGCACGTTATCCAGATAACGATCCAGGCGCGCCGTGGCGGTGATGCGCTTGCTGCGCTTATCGAGGAATACGTGCACCACACAGTAATCACCAACCTGCAGCGGACGTTTTTCTTCGGAGTGCGGCAGTAATAAATCTTTTGGTAAACCCCAATTAAGGAATAAGCCCACTCGATTTATATCCACAACTTTTAAACTGGCAAACCCACCCACCTGCACTTTTGGCTTTTCAGTGGTGGCAATCAATTTGTCTTCACTGTCCAAGTAGATAAAGACGTTCAACCAGTCTTCTACTTCACTTGGGGTGTCGCTCGGAATATAGCGCTTGGGCAATAGGATTTCGCCATCCGCGCCGCCATCCAAATACAGGCCGAAGTCGGTGTGCTTCACGACCTGCAAACTATTCATCCGTCCAATTACCGCCATGATGCTCTACCCTCATTACCAGGCCGGCATTCTAGCCGAGTCGCCCCTGAATTTCTCGACCTACTGGGCATGCAATACCTTCGCCTGACCGCCTTGCGAGGCAATCCGACCAGCGGGCCAAGCGCCAACAAGGCCCCATATGAACGCCCGGCACTAATAATCTATTCTCATTAAAACAATCACTTATTGGCATATTCGATAACTAAACAGACTATTAATGCCGTTATCGCGCCGCCGCCCAGCGCATTTGAGATTTATTTATCAAGCAATTGTCAAGTATTTCGAGTACAATGCGCGGCCAAATTAATTTTTAAATAGGTTAATGGCCGTCATGCGCGTAAAAGCATCCAACAGCAAACCCAAGCCGGCGCCAGCCGTGGAAACCAGTGCCTCGATCGATACACAGATCGAAGCGTTCCTGAAGTCCGGCGGGGAAATCCAGCAAATTGCCAAAGGCGTCAGCGGCCAGGTGTACGGCACCAGCAAGCAGATCACCATCGGCAAAAAGTAACACTCTCTGGCCATGCAGCGCTTTGCTCGCAATGACAAGGCGCTGGCCATTGCATAATCCATCACCTCCCCCTGCCCCACGCCCAGTTGTTTTGCCTATTTGCGCGCCGCGCTCTGGCGCTTAGCACAACCTTGTTTCAGAATCATGGCAGCCTGCATGTTGCGGCTGATTCGGCATTGCCGTTGCTGATCGATGGCAATCGTCCCAGGAGTACCCGTGCGCGTTACCTGCAATTGGCTGCGACACCCTTCCAGCCCCCTGTTTATCCTCGGTTTACTACTCTTTGCCCTGCCATTACTCAGCCGCTACGCGCTGGGCTGGTCACACCCGTATGGCTACCTGTCTGATTTAGCCATTGGCAGCGTGTTGCTGATCACCCTGCACCAACGCGCCTGGCTGCTGAGCGTTCCCCTGTTGGTGGTCTGGTGCATTTTCACCCAGGGCAACGCCGAGCTGGTCAGCGCAGTGGGGCGCATGCCGGGACCTGCCGATTTGCACTACCTGGCCGACCCACAGTTCGTCAGCCATTCAACCCAGGGCGCCGGTTTGAGCCAGCCGCTACTGGCCACAGCCTTGGCTGTGCTGGTGGCACTCTATCTAGGCCTACGCCGTATGCAGACGCCACGCCGTAGCGCGCCACCTGCGCGCCGCTGGCTGCTGTTGCCGCTGTCACTGTTTGCTGTGCATGGCGCATTCCAACAATTCAAACCCAGCGAGGCAGATCAATGGCTGCAGTTCAACCTGCCGCACAAGCTACTGGCGGAAAGCGCCAGTAACGGCCAGCAATATTTGGCCGACTGGCTGGCGGCGGATGAGCCAAGCAGCCCTCCCGATATCAGCGGCCTTAACCAACTCGACCTGAATGGCACGCCCCTGCTCAAGCAGGCTGGCAGCGCCCGCAACGTGCTGATCATTACCCTGGAAGGCGTGACCGGCGCCTATATAAAGGCCAGTCGCCAGGCCATCGGCAGCCACTATGCACAAGACCCGATGCCGCGCCTGAGCCAATGGGCCGAGCGCGGCATGCTCACCACCGATTATGTGCTGCACGGCCACCAGACCATCCGCGGCCTTTACGCCATGCTTTGTGGTGATTACAACAAACTCGACACCGGCACCCCGAAAGGCGTCGAACTGCTGAATAACCCGCAGCGCAGTGAGCAGTGCCTCCCCGCGCAGTTGCGCGAGCGCGGCCTCAGCACGCATTTCCTGCAGGGCGCCGGGCTGCGTTTTATGGCCAAAGACCAGATCATGCCGCAGATGGGCTTCGAGCAAACCCACGGCCGCGACTGGTTCAAAAATAAGCCCTATCTCGAATTCCCATGGGGCATGGACGACAAGGCCTACTTCGAGGGCGCCTTAACTTACGTGCAGCAGCTGCGTAAAAAGCAGCAACCCTGGATGTTGACCCTGCTGACCGTGGGCACCCACCAACCCTACTCTGCCCCGCAGGCCTATCTGGACCACCAGCCCAATAGCAAATTGGCGGCGATTGCCTACCTGGACGATGCCGTCGCCGACTTCCTCACGGCGCTGGAAAAGCAAGGCGTGCTGAAAGACACCCTGGTGATCATCACCTCGGACGAATCCCATGGCTTGGAAAACGTGCGCTTAGCCTCGGCCTGGGGCTTTAACCTGCTACTGGCCCCCGAACAGGCGCAACTGCCCGCCCTCAAGCAAGGCGTATACGGCCATGTTGACCTGACTGCCTCGGTGCTCGATTACTTCGCCTTTCCCGTGCTGAGCAACATTGCCGGGCGCTCGTTGCTGCGCGACTACCGCACTGGCCGCGAAATCATCTCTTACACCAACGGTTTGCTGCGCCAGCATGACGGTCAGGGCACATTGACCGAATGCGACTTCCAGAGCGTTTGCCGGCGCTACGCCAGCCCTGGCTTTATTACCGACAGCGCACGCTACCTGGGGCGTTTCAGCGGTAAACCGGCGCGGTTGATCAGCCAACGCGCAGGCTTGCTCGATCAATCACTGAGTAGCGGTCAGGCCGAACAACACTACCAGTTCGCCAACACGCAGCCGATCACGCTCACCCCCGGCGCCAGCAATGACTGGACCGACAACTTGGTGGGCGCGCAGTACCTGACCTTGGGTAAAGACACGCAGACCAAGGTGACCCTTAAAATCCGTGCACTGAGCATGGCCACGCCGGGTGCCACACTGCATTTGAAAACCAAGGAATACGACCGCGACGTAGACTTGCCGATACCCGAACTGCCGCTGCTCACTCGCGACAAGCCCATCGAGATCAGCTTCACGTTCGACAACCCGGCCGCGCGCAAGGCGTTTTCTTTCCACCTGACCGGGCAAGGCCAGGGCGCCATCGAAATCGTCGATTTCAGCGTCAGCAGTAAACCGTTTGAGTCTGAGACGAAACTACTGGCCGCCCAGGAAGTGTTGGACGAAATCGCTCCCACGCCCTAAGCAGCTTGGCTACTGACGGCGCATCAGCTGCCGTCAGTACATCGCGTAGCGGCGCTCAATTTCCGCGTATTCCCCGCTTTGTTTAAGCACCGCCAAGCCCTGATTGAAGCGCGCGCAATGGGCCTGCTGCTGGCAACCCAGCTTGTAATCGGTGGGCGCAAAAATCGGATAAATGCTCAACGCCTGGGTCACATCAACCTGGCCCCTCACCTCATGGTTGAAATAGCGCAGAATGCGCATATCCGTCACCACCACATCAACCCGCCCGCTGTAGAGCATACGATTGCGGGCAATCTGAAAAGCCTCCTCGCGGTAACGCGGATTATTTTCAGCCATGTTCTGGTACTCGCTGCCGAGCAGAAAGCGTGCCTGCTGAAAGGCATTCACCGAGTAGTTGAGCAGGTCACTGACGCGCTGAATATTCACGTTTCTCGAGCGCAGAGCCACAGCGACATTCTGATAACGGATATAGGCATCGGAATAAAAAATCGCACCGCCACTGCGCTCGTTAGTAGTTGCAATAACGTCTAGCTGGCCCTTGCTCAGCATCAAATTCAAACGCCCCATGGGGGCGTAGTGCGCCTCAGGCTCTAAGCCACCACGCTGCAAGGCAGCCATGACGATGTCATATTCCAGGCCGCGTGCTTGGTTCTCAAAAATATACGGCGGCTTGTGTGTACCAAAGCCTACGCGCAGGCTTTGCGCTGAGGCCATCAAGCTGAATACCAACAGAAAAAACACCCACAGCCATTTCATAGCAGTACCTAAGTTAAACCTGTGCCCAGCATAGCTGGCTATCCACTCGCCTTGCATCGGCCTATCACTGAGATCGATTAATCCGCATTAATCGCCCCAGGCCCGCACAGAGCTAGACTCCTCCCACCCAAGTCAGTAGTTCATCACTGGAGAGCCTTAATGCTAAAAGCCGAATACCAACAACGCGGCCCGCAACCGCACGAGGTGATCGCCGCCGTTGAGCTGCAACTGCCAGAGCCCGGCACAGGTCAGGTACGGATCAAAGTGCTGGCCGCCCCCATCAACCCTTCCGACGTCCTCACCCTTACCGGCGAATACGGCATGCTGCCGCCGCTGCCAGCGATCGGTGGCAATGAGGCCGTAGGGCGGGTCGAGACGCTGGGCGCTGAGGTCAGCAACCTGAAAGTCGGCCAGATGGTCCTGCTCCCAGTGGGATGCGGCACGTGGGTCAGCCATTTGAATGCTCCCGCCAATAAGCTGATTCCCTTACCGGAGGCCGATCCACAACAACTGGCGATGCTCACGGTCAATCCGCCGACCGCCTCCCTGCTACTCAGCCAGTTCGTCGATCTCAAACCCGGCGATTGGGTTATCCAGAACGCTGCCAACTCGGGCGTCGGCAGTTACCTGATTCAGCTGGCCAAGTTGCGCGGTTTCAAGACCGTCAACGTGGTGCGCCGCGAATCCGCAGTCGCAGGCGTTGAAGCCGAAGGCGGTGACGTGGTGCTGGTCGATGGCCCGGACCTGGCCAAGCGCGTACGCGCGGCCACCGGCGGCGCAGCCATCCGGCTGGGTATCGATGCGGTAGGCGGTGAGGCCACTGATCACCTGGCGGCCAGCCTGTGTGACGGTGGCGTACTGGTTAACTACGGCATGATGAGTCGCCAGCCGTGCCAAGTGTCGCCGTCGTCCTTTGTATTCCGGGATGTCAGTCTGCGCGGCTTCTGGCTGGCCAAATGGTTCCAGAATGCCAGCCAGGCCGAGCAAATGAAGGTGTTTGGCGAACTGGTGCAGCTGATTGCCAGCGGCAAACTGCACACCCGCGTTGCCGCGACCTATGACGTCAGTGAGATCAAACAAGCCGTGGCAGCGGCTGCCAGCGGTGAGCGCGAGGGCAAGGTGCTGATCGTACCGAAGTAAGCCTCAGCCAAACGACGGCGGGCAATCCGCCGTCGTTTAAGCGGTGACCGTGCCATTGATCAGCCACAGCACCAGCCCTGCAAGGGCCAGGTGCAGTGCGACGATCAGCCAGAACACCAACTGATAACTCGGTTTGCGGTTCTTGTGACGGATCAGGCGCTGCGCCAACAACCCGCCAGGCCAGCCACCCAGCAGTTCATACAGGTGCAGGCGCGCCTCGGGCGTGCGCTGCAGCCCCTTGATGGCGAACTGTTTATCGCGGTAGTAGGCAAAAAAGCAGACCAGGCTCATCAGCCCGTAGAGCGCCGCCAGCAGCGGCAACAGCTCAACCCCCAGCAACAGCGGCTGCAGGCGCTCGTGCCAGAGCGCTGCAACCGCGTGCAGCCAAGGTGGATAACTGGCGTAGTCACTGACGCTCAAGGCCAGGTTGCTCTGCGCAATGCTGCAGGGCTGGTCGGTGTAAAGCACCACACCATCCGCCTGCAAACATTTGTGTACCGCCGCCTGCGCCTGCGCGGTAATAAACAGCGCAGCAAGCCAGCAGAGCCAACGGCCCACGGCGTTACTCAGCCGTTGGTGCGCGGCGCTTCAGCGGCGCCAAACCGTCCTGGCTAACCAGCACGGGCGCATCGGCCTTGGGCTTATTGATAGTGTTACGTTTGCTCGGCGCCTTGGCGGCAGGCTTTTTCGCAACAATCTTCTTGCCGGTTTTCGGGTCGATCTTTTTCTTCTTCGGGCCAACAGCCTTGCCAGATGCCTTGAGGTTTTTCGGCCCCTGGTAGATGCCCTTGATGTCTTTGATGTTACGGCGTTCGAAGCGCTGCTTGAGGTAGCGTTCGATACTCGACATCAGCGCCCAGTCGTTGTGGCAGATCAGCGAGATCGCCAGACCTTCAGCGCCCGCGCGGCCGGTACGACCGATGCGGTGCACGTACTCGTCGCCGGAGCGCGGCATATCGAAGTTGATCACCAGATCCAGGCCGTCAACGTCTAGGCCGCGCGCCGCCACATCGGTGGCCACCAGAATCTTCACCGCGCCTTGCTTGAGGCGGTCGATGGCCAGCTTACGGTCCTTCTGGTCTTTTTCGCCGTGCAGCACGAACACCTTGTATTCCTTGGCCACCAGTTTGCCGTAGAGGCGGTCAGCCTGAACCCGGGTATTGGTGAAGATGATCGCCTTCTCGTAGGTTTCGTTGGCCAGCAACCAGTCGACCAGACGCTCTTTATGATGGTTGTGGTCGGCGGTGATGATCTGCTGACGGGTGCCTTCATTGAGCTGGTTAACCTTGTTGACCTGCAAGTGCTCAGGCTCTTTCAGCACCTTGCCCACCACCTCACGCAACCCGGCACCGCCACTGGTGGCGGAAAACAGCAGGGTCTGGCGTTCGGCATTGCACAATTCGGCCAAGCGCTGCACATCATCGCTGAAGCCCATATCAAGCATGCGATCGGCTTCGTCGAGCACCAGCACTTCAACTTCATCGAGCAGCAGATTACCGGCGTTAGCGTGCTCAATCAGACGGCCTGGCGTGCCGATCAGGATATCCACCCGGCGCAGCATCGCGGCCTGCACCTTGAAGTCTTCACCCCCGGTAATCAGACCGGCTTTAAGGAAGGTGAACTGCGCAAAGCGCTCAACTTCTTTGAGCGTCTGTTGGGCCAACTCGCGGGTCGGCAGCAGGATCATCGCGCGTACACTCATACGCGGCGAAGAGGCGCCATCGCCGAGCAGGCGATTAAGCATCGGCAAAACGAAGGCGGCGGTCTTGCCGCTGCCGGTTTGCGCGATTACCCGCAGGTCTTTTCCTTGTAGCGCCAGCGGAATGGCCGCCAGCTGCACCGGGGTGGGCTCGACAAAGTTCAGCGCAGCCACGGCTTTAAGCAGGCGTTCATGCAGGGCGAATTGGGAAAACACGGGGGTAACCTCGACGAAAAACAAAAAATCAGCCGCATAGCCTACCGCTTTCCGGCCTTGCGGCCGAGTGACTTTGCATATTCAGTGCAATAAAGCGACCGTTGCCCCTGAACCAAGCCTAAACCAGCTGTTCAAATTGACCATAAAACCCGCCTTCGTGGGCCTTGGAGTTCATCATGCGTAACCTGCGACAAGCCTTGTTAATCAGCGCAACCCTGGCATTCACACTCACTGCGCAAAGCGCTATGGCGGCGCCCAAACATGATCACCCTGGCAAACAGGGGGGCGGCCAGAACAGCGACATCCGCGTTGACCTCAACGGCCCGTCGATTGATATCGGCCGGGTACGCATCGTGCTGGGCGAGAACCGCAACCTGATCGGCGCAACCCGCGCCTTACCGCCAGGCATCGCCAAGAACCTCGCACGGGGCAAACCACTGCCACCTGGCATTGCGAAAAACTTCGACAGCCGGCTACTTGGCCAACTGCCGCGCTATGACGGCTATGAGTGGAAGCAAACCGGCACTGACGTGGTGCTGGTAGCCATTGCTACGGGCATCATTTACGAAGTGCTGCGCAACGTGCTGGACTGAGCCACATTACTGCTCGGCAAACGATGCGCTGCGCCGTTGTTTGATCAACAGGCGCGCGCTATCCCAACCCACCAGCAACACCGCCAACCAGATCGGCAAATAAGTGAGCCATTGGGCCGCATCAAATTGCTCACCGAGAAACAGCAACGCCACCAGAAACAGCAGTACCGGTTCGACATAGCTGAGGATGCCGAATAGCCCCATCGGTAGCAGCCGACTGGCCGCCATCATCGCGGCAAACGCCAGCGCGCTGAGCAACCCCAGGCCAGGCAGCAGCCACCACAGCTGCGGGGCTTGGCTAAACAGCAGTGGTGGCCCCCACTGCACAACCATGTAGATCGCCACCGGGGCCATAAACAGCATTTCCAGCACGAACCCGGACAAGGCATCCAGGCGCATCCAGCGGCGCAGCATGAAATACGGCGGATAGCCAAGCACCGTAACCATCACCACCCAGGAAAACGCCTGGGTCAGCCACAGCTCATGGGCGACGCCAAGCAACGCGCAGAACACCGCCAAGCGCTGCAACGGCCGCAGCCGCTCGCCGTAGAACACCCGGCCGGCCAGCACCATGGCCAGCGGTAGGAGGAAGTACCCCAGCGACACCTCCAGCATGCGCCCGGACAGCGGCGCCCAGACAAACAGCGCCCACTGGATCCCCATCAGCAGTGCAGCCACAGGCAGGCTGGCCAACAGCAACGGTTCACGCCGCAGGCGAGCGAAGGCCGCCAGCAGCAGCGGCCATTGCCGCGACACGGTCACCAGCAGCAACACTGCCGGTAACGACCAGAGCACCCGCTGGGCAAACACTTGCAAGCCATCAAGCGGAGCCAACAGCTGCACATAGCCAGGCACCAAGGCAAACAACACCGAGGCGATAATCGACAGCGCCACACCGCGCCCAGACAGTTGCATCACATCACCCTACTCATTCAGATCCAAACGCTTGCCTAGCTGAAGTTAAGACCACAGCGGCCAAGCAGCACGGCCGCGACCTTACCCGCTCGCGCCTAAAAAAGCTCGGCAAGCCGGTTGCGCCTCATGCCATCACGGCTCGCGGGGTGAAACGCGGGCCATAAAAACCCCCGCACAGCATTCGCCGCGCGGGGAGAGAGACGTCTAGGAGCACCAGACGCCAGGAGAGCTGAATGCAGCGGGAAGTGTCAGATGGCCTGAGCCAGTTGTGCCTTGGCCTGGCTCACGCCTTTTTCCAAAAAGTCGCCGCCCAGGTTGAGGCCTTCGGCGTTGATAAAAGTGACATCGTGGATACCGATAAAAGCCAGTGCCTGGCGCAAGTACGGCTCTTGATGATCCTGGGTGCTACCGGCGTAGATGCCGCCACGCGCGGTCAGGACAAAGGCGCGCTTGCCGCTCAGCAAGCCCTGCGGGCCGGTTTCCGTGTATTTGAAGGTAACCCCGGCGCGCAGCACGTGGTCGAGCCAAGCTTTCAGGGTGCTGGGAATGGCGAAGTTGTACATCGGCGCGGCCAGCACCAGCACATCAGCGGCCAGCACTTCGTCGGTCAGCTGATTGGACAGTGCCAGAGCGGCCTGTTCGGCTTCGCTTTGTTGCTCTACCGGGGTCATCCAGCCGCCCAGTAGGTTGGCATCCAGGTGCGGCACCTGATCCACAGCAAGGTCACGCACCTTGATCTGGTCTGCGGGGTGAGCGGCTTGCCAAGTGGCGATAAATTGCTCAGTCAGCTGACGCGAAACCGAGCCTTGTTGACGGGCGCTGCTTTCGATTACCTGAATAGTTGCCATGTAATGTGCTCCACCGAAGGGTTATTGAACGTCGATGAGCAAAGAATATGGACATGCAATCCGATTAAAAAGCGCAAAATATTGCAGCAAACAATCTAATAATTTGATTTATAGCCGGCCCGCGCTTAGTCTCTGGGCTGACTATTGGCGCGCGCCTGCTCTATAGCCCCGCCGACTGTGAAAGGGCTTTAGGACAACTCACAGGTCAGCTTGACGCGCAGCTTGATGATGCTGCGGGTGGACTTCACCGTCAGGTTGCTGCTTTCACCGGCAGACAGGTTGACCTTACGGGTACGCGGTGCCTCAGGACCGCTGCGAAATACCGCCGTGCACTTGGCGTCGCTACGGCCGTAGTTGTACAGCTGCAAGGCCCCCATGTTGTGATCAATTTCCTGGGTGCTGACCGATATTTCGGCACCGTTGAGCTGCTTCTCCACCTCGATCGGGTAGGCCATCACAGTCAGCGGTAAGCAGGCCAGCAGCGCGCAACAGAGCTTTTTCATCAGGGCAGTCCTCCGGCAAAAGACTGCCAGTTTAGGTTGATTGAGTCAGTATTTGCACCCTAGAACTTGAGCGCGTACAGGAACTGAATATGAAAGCCCCCCGCGTAACCCTTGACCAGTGGCGCACCTTGCAAGCCGTGGTTGACCATGGCGGTTTTGCCCAGGCGGCCGATGTATTGCACCGATCGCAATCCTCGGTCAGCTACACCGTGGCGCGGATGCAAGAGCAGCTCGGGGTGCCCCTGCTACGCATCGACGGGCGCAAAGCCGTACTCACCGAAGCCGGCGACGTACTGCTGCGGCGCTCGCGGCAACTGGTTAAGCAAGCCAGCCAGCTGGAAGACCTGGCCCACCATATGGAGCAGGGCTGGGAAGCTGAAGTGCGCCTGGTGGTCGATGCCGCCTACCCCAGTGCGCGCCTAGTGCGGGCGCTGACTGCTTTTATGCCGCAAAGCCGAGGTTGCCGCGTGCGCCTGCGTGAGGAAGTGCTGTCCGGCGTCGAAGAGGTAATCAAGGAAGGCACGGCCGACCTGGCCATCAGTGCGCTGAGCATTCCCGGCTTCCTCGGGGCCGAGATGAGCACCGTAGAGTTTGTCGCCGTCGCCCACCCTGACCACGCGCTGCATCGCCTACAGCGCAAGCTGACCTTCCAGGACCTGGAAACCCAAATGCAGGTGGTGATCCGCGACTCCGGGCGGCAGCAACCGCGCGATGTAGGCTGGCTTGGCGCGGAGCAGCGCTGGACAGTCGGCAGCCTGGCCACCGCTGCCACCTTTGTCAGCAACGGCCTGGGCTTTGCCTGGCTACCGCGCCATCTGATCGAACGCGAGCTCAAGGACGGCCAACTCAAGCCACTGCCGCTGGACCAGGGCGGCAGCCGCAACCCACTCTTCTACCTCTACTCAAATAAAGACAATACCCTGGGCCCGGCTTCGCAAATTCTTGTCGAGCTAATCCAGCGCTTCGATGCCATACCGTTGAGCGCCGCCTTTGCGGCGCCCCTACCCTCCGCTTGAGAGGAACCTGACGATGTCTTATTTCGATAACGACGGTTGCCAACTGCATTACGAGGAATACGGCCACGGCGCACCGGTGCTGCTGGTCCACGGCCTTGGTTCGAGCACCCGCGACTGGGAATACCAGATCCCCGAACTGGCCCGCCACTACCGGGTGATCGCCCTCGATGTGCGAGGCCACGGCCGCTCGGATAAACCCCGCGAGCGTTACAGCATCCGGGGTTTTGCCGAGGATGTGGCGGCGCTGATCGAACACCTGCAGCTGGCGCCGGTGCATCTGGTGGGCATCTCCATGGGCGGCATGATCGGTTTTCAACTCGGCGTGGACCACCCCGAATTACTCAAGAGCCTGTGCATCGTCAACAGCGGCCCGGAAGTGAAGGCGAAACGCCCGCGCGACTATATTGAGATCGCCAAGCGCTGGAGCCTGTCGCGCCTGCTCAGCCTCGACACCATCGCCAAAGCCCTGGGCAAAGTGCTGTTTCCCAAGCCCGAGCAGGCCGAATTGCGGCAGAAAATCTTCCAGCGCTGGCCGCAAAACGATAAGCGCGCTTACCTGGCCAGCCTGGATGCGATCATCGGTTGGGGCGTGCGGGAACGCCTGGCGCGGATCAGCTGTCCGACCTTGGTGATTACAGCCGACCGCGATTACACCCCGGTGGCGCAAAAGCAGGCTTACGTCGATGAGTTGCCCAATGCGCGCCTGCTGGTGATCAAAGATTCACGTCACGCCACACCGCTGGACCAACCCGAACACTTCAACAGCAGCTTGTTAGCCTTCCTTGCCGAAGTCGAACAGGCCGCACCCACTGCCAATAAGGACTCAAACGCATGTTGAAAAAACTCACCCTCGCCGCCTGCTCTGTGTTGTTTGCCGGTAGCCTGCTGGCTGCGGAAAACCCCAAGGTGCTGTTAACCACCAGCCTCGGCGAGATCGAAATCGAACTGAACGCAGAGAAGGCGCCGGTCAGCACCGCCAACTTCCTCAGCTATGTCGACAGCGGCTACTACGCCGGCACCCAGTTCCACCGGGTAATCCCAGGCTTTATGGTGCAGGGCGGCGGCTTCGATGCCAGCATGCAGCAGAAAGACACCCAGGCCCCGATCAAGAACGAAGCCGACAACGGTCTGCACAACGTGCGCGGCACCCTGGCCATGGCCCGTACTCAGGTACGCGACTCTGCCACCAGTCAGTTCTTTATCAACCACAAGGACAACGCCTTCCTCGACAACGGCTCGCGTGATTTCGGTTACGCGGTGTTCGGCAAGGTGACCCGTGGCATGGATGTGGTCGACAAGATCGCTCAGGTGCCGACCGCCAACCGTGGCGGCCATCAGAATGTGCCGCGCGAGCCTGTGCTGATCACAGCAGCCAAGCGCCTGTAACAGTGCCGCACGGCTGGGTAGTGCGCTACTCAGCCGTGCGATATGGCAACAGCGTGCGCGCCTGTTCGGCATAGTCGCGCACGCCCTGTTGCTCTTCATCAAGAAAGTCCGCCACGGCCGCGCGCAAACCGGGGTGGCAGAGGTAGTGCCAGGAGTGGGTAATAACCGGCTCGAAGCCGCGAATCAGTTTGTGCTCGCCCTGGGCGCCTGCATCGAAGCGTTGCAGGCCATTGGCGATGGCGTAGTCCATGCCCTGGTAGAAACAGGTTTCGAAGTGCAGGCGGTCGAACTCGGCCAGGCAGCCCCAGTAACGCCCATACAGGCTGTCGCCACCGACCAGGCTAAAGGCCATGGCCACCGGCCTGCCGGCCTGATGGGCGAGCACCACGCGGATCATCTCCGGCATGCGCTCGGCCAGCAGGCTGAAGAAGGCGCGCGTCAGGTAGGGTGACTGGCCGCGCACGCGGTAGGTGTTGGCGTAACACAGATAGACGAAATCCCACTCCTGCTCGCTAAGCTGATGGCCCGCGCGCCAGTCAAACGCGATGCCCTGGCCCGCCACCTGTTCACGCTCCTTACGCATCTGCTTGCGCTTGCGCGAACTGAGCGCGTCGAGAAAGTCCTGAAAATCCCGATAGCCGCGGTTACGCCAATGGAACTGACAACCCAGGCGCTGCAACCAGCCGTCACGGCCCTGCAGCAGGGCATTTTCGGCCGCGCTGGTGAAGTTGATATGCAGACTCGACAGGCCCTGCTGTTCCAGGCTGGCGCTTAGCTCGTCGAGCAATAGCCCTGCAGCTAACGGCGCGCCCAGCAGGCGCTGACCGGTCACTGGCGAGAAGGGAATCGCGCCGAGCAGCTTGGGGTAATAGTCGATACCCGCACGGTGGCAGGCATCGGCCCAGCCATGATCGAACACGTACTCACCATAGGAATGGCTCTTCACATAACCCGGCATGGCCGCCTGCAGCCCGCCTTGCGCATCGAGCAACACGGCATGGGCAGGTTGCCAGCCGGTACGCCCGCCCACACTGCCACTGTCTTCCAGTGCAGAGAGAAAGGCATGACGCAAGAATGGCTGCGCGTCAGTGAGCAGAGCATCCCACTGGCTGGCGGCAATTTCATGGATGGAGTTCAGTTGGTTCAGCAACATCAGCAGCTCGGCGCGTCAGGCAAGGCTGCACTATATATAGCCGTTTGCCTTGGCGCTGCCATGGTTTTACTGACGGGCCGTTGAAAACCTGGGGCGACTCACCTGCAGTTACTCCGCCGGCCCGGACGCCCGGCAATCCTCCGTCCGGTTGTACCGCTCAACCATGCCCTCGGTGACAACTGAGCGCAGATGCCCAGCAGATGCTTCCCGACACAAAAGCGCAGACGAAAAAAAAGGCTCTGTCCCAAAGCCGTGTTGCAGACCGCTTTTGTAGGGTGGGTTAGCGGCGCTGAGACTGCTTATGGGTATATCCACACGACCCAAGCGCCGCGTAACCCACCATTGCGGTTTGTCGGTAGACCGCCATGGTGGGTTACGGCCCGTTGGGAGTTGATGCAGTTTGCCTGATCCCGGTTTGCGCCTAACCCACCCTACATAATACCGCGCTGCCTTGCACCGCTGCGCCATCCGGGGCGATTCAACACATCACTGGTACATAGCCAAAAAAACCCCGCACTAGGCGGGGCTCAAGGATAGGAGCAGCGGTTAAACGCTATTGCCTTAGAACACGTATTGCGCGCGGAGGCTGATGGCATCGCCGTCATCATCGCCATTGGCGTTTACAATATCGTCGACGCTGGTATTCAGGTAGTTGGCGGAGATCTTCACCGCTTCGTTGACATACCAGTTCACACCGACAGTGTGAGTCTGGGCGCTGGCTTCAGCGGTGTCGAAAGTCAGGCCAAGCAAGCCGGCGTTGGAGGGCGCAATAGCACTCTCATCAACCGTGATGTCGTCGTAGCGGTAGAACACTTCCCAGGCACCCAGCTTCTTGTCGCTGGGTTTGATTTTGTCGAACTTGCCACCATCAAGCTTGTAACTGCGCGATTCGCCAGTCAGGGTGTAGGCCACTTGCACGTTGTAGCCACTGGCTTCCAGATCGTTGTCGTTGCCATTGGCCACCGCATCGCCATCGGCGGTGCGAGTCAGGTACTCACCCTGGATGGAGAACGGCCCCATCATATAGGCCGCTTCCGCGCCCCATGCCTGATCGGTGCCATCCAGCTTAGCGCCACCGAAGGTGCCACGGTTGCCGTTAATGGTATCTTCGCTAGTGCCGCGAACCGATAACCGCGACTTGATCGAGTCACTGAAACCCGCTTCTACTTCACGGGTCGCGTAGTTCAGGCCGAAGTGCAGAACCTGCTTATCCTGGACGATCGGGGCAAATACACCGCGCGCGACGAAAGTGGTGTTGTTCTGGCCATCTTCGTCCTGGTTGCCGTCTTGACGATAACCTCCGACCTCGGCATGGAACATATCGGCGAAAGTGCTACGCAGTCGAATGCCTTCGCCATCTTCATGGCTGTTCAGCCAAGGCGCGAGGTCGTAGATGGCCGAACGCTCGATGGCAGTGATCCACTTGGAGCTGACAGCCTCTTCCAAACCGAAAGTTGGATTGATGCGACCGACCGAAATTTGAACAGGCTTCCAGCCATCATAGGAGATGGACGCTTCATTCCAGTTGTCTTTGGTGCCAGTGTCACCAAAGTTACGGGCGAAGGTATAACTCCAGTCGGTGTATGCCACACCGGAGATTTCAAGGCGTGCACGACGCAGATAAGACTCATCGGCACGGTTGCCATTCTTGGTGTAAAAACCATCGAAGCTGTCCGCATCCGCCTGGATACGGCCGCCGATTTTGAAGGAAAATGCCTTGTCGGTGGTGCCTACTTCCAGACCACCCTTGGTCTTGACCACGATGTCGGCGCCGTCAGTGGTGACGGTGCCAGCGAAAGCCTGGGCGGAAACGGCCAGGGCCAGAGCGCTGGTTGCGAAGCCGGCCATGACTCCACGAAAGCTGTGCTTACGGATCATCGAAGATTCCTCTAAATGGATTTTAAGTGTTGAAAACACCCGAGCGCTGGGGGCTCGTTCGTGCTGGAGGGAATCTTGGCGGCGGGATATTTCAGGGCCGTTGCTGATATATAAATATTTGATTACAGCGGAACTTTTTACTTCCTTTGCCTATAAACAGTAAAAGCCGCTCTAGGCCGCTGCTTTTCCAGCGGCCCACCGCCCTTGCGGCGACGGGCCTATTCGGCTCAAGGCTGCTTGCGCAATGCCTTGCTCAGCCAGTAATCCAGGCTTAACCAGCGCCCGGCACCGCTGAAAAACAGCGCCACCAGCATTACCAGGTAGGTGGCGGCAAACTCGATGCCGTTGTTCAGCACCACCAGTTTGCCGCTGCTGGTCAGCCAGTCGTAATTGCCATGCTGTTTGAGCAGCTCACGGACGCGCTCCAGCTTGTCCACCGACGCCATGAGCCGCTCATTGGCAAACGGCGCACTGGCATCGGCAATCGCCGGCCAGCCCGCAGTCGAAGGTTGGCTTGAGGAGCAATGCGACAAAGCCCAACAGGGCTTACCAAGGCCTGCTGCGCTCAACGCCAACCTACCCTTCGCAAACAACAGCTTGTGGGTACATAGCCAAAAACTTCACAACCGGCTAAACCCTAGAAGATTTTTGCCGCCGGCCTAGCGATCCGGCACACTACGCGCCCCGAGCAAATGCTCGTTTTCCAGCCTGCAGACTCCGTATGACCCGATCCCCGCTCCGCCGCCTCGTTTTTGGCACCCTGCGCCGCGTGCTGTACCTCTGGGTGCGCTCGGAAACCATCAACCAATCGGCCTTTACCCTTAAGCTCGACCGCAGCAAGCCGGTGTTCTACGTGCTGCAACAGCCGTCGCCGAGCGATCTGGCGGTGGTCGACACCGAGTGCCGCAAGGCCGGCCTGCCACGGCCGATTCTGCCGGTGGCGGTGGGGGAACTGCTGGAGCCTGCCGCCTTCTTCTACCTGACGCCGGAGCCGGACTGGCTCGGCCGACAGGACAAACGCGGCATCTCGCCCACGCTGCAACGCCTGGTCAGCGCGCTGAGCCAGCATGCAGTGGACGACGCACAGATCATTCCGGTCAGCGTGTTCTGGGGCCAGTCGCCGGACCGCGAAACCAGCCCGTGGAAGCTGCTGTTTGCCGACAGCTGGGCGGTAACCGGACGCTTGCGCCGGCTGGTGAGCATCCTGATTCTCGGCCGCAAGACCCGCGTGCAGTTCTCCACGCCGATTCATATGCGCGAACTGGTCGAGCAGGATAAAGGCCACGAGCGCACCTTGCGTATGGTCCAGCGCATCCTGCGGGTGCACTTTCGCAACCAGAAAGCCGCTGTCATCGGCCCAGACGTATCGCACCGGCGCAACCTGGTCAAAGGCCTGGTGCACGGCCCGCAGGTACGTCAGGCGATCATCGAGGAAGCCGAGC
This sequence comes from Pseudomonas sp. MIL19, assembly GCF_028680365.1. Lineage (NCBI taxonomy): Bacteria > Pseudomonadati > Pseudomonadota > Gammaproteobacteria > Pseudomonadales > Pseudomonadaceae > Pseudomonas > Pseudomonas sp. MIL19. The sequence goes on from NZ_JAPPVG010000003.1 coordinate 165,078, forward strand.
GCGAGAACATCAGCCTGGAGAAGGCCGAAAGCCAGGCCCTGCGCTATGGCAACGAGATCGCCTCGGACTACACCTACACCGCGATTCGTTTCCTCGAACTGGTGCTGAGCTGGTTCTGGAACAAGATCTACGACGGCATCAAGGTCAACCATATCGAGGGCGTGCAGGAAGTCGCCCAGGGCCACGAGGTGATCTATGTGCCCTGCCACCGCAGCCATATCGACTACCTGCTGCTGTCCTATCTACTGTTCAGGAATGGTTTAACGCCGCCGCACATCGCCGCCGGCATCAACCTGAATATGCCGGTGATCGGCGGCCTGCTGCGCCGTGGCGGCGCGTTCTTTATGCGCCGCACCTTCAAGGGCAACCCGCTGTACACCGCAGTATTTAACGAATACCTGCACACCCTGTTCAGCAAGGGCTTCCCGGTGGAGTACTTCGTTGAAGGCGGGCGCTCGCGCACCGGGCGCATGCTGCAGCCGAAAACCGGCATGCTGGCCATTACTATGCGCAGCTTCCTGCGCAGCAACCGCCTGCCGGTGGTGTTCGTGCCGGTGTATATCGGCTACGAGCGCGTGCTGGAAGGCCGCACCTACCTGGGCGAGCTGCGTGGCGCGAGCAAGAAGAAAGAGTCGATCTTCGACATCTTCAAGGTCATCGGCGCACTCAAGCAGCGCTTTGGCCATGTTTGGGTCAACTTTGGCGAGCCAATCAAACTGGCCGAATTCCTCGACAGTGAGCAGCCCGACTGGCGCGAACAGGACTACGGCACCCAGTACCGCCCGGCCTGGCTGAATGAAGCCACCAACAGCCTCGGCGAACGTGTGGCCCAGCACCTCAACGAGGCCGCCGCGATCAACCCAGTCAACCTGGTCGCCCTGGCTTTACTGTCCACCAGCAAGCTGGCGCTGGACGAGCGCGCCCTAGCGCGGGTACTCGACCTTTACCTGGCGCTGCTGCGCCGGGTGCCCTACTCGCCGCATACCACCCTGCCCGACGGCAATGGCCAGGCGTTGATCGAATACGTACAAGGCATGGACCTGTTGGCTGAGCAAACCGATCCGCTGGGCAAGATCCTCTATCTGGACGAGCACAACGCCGTTCTGATGACCTACTACCGCAACAACGTGCTGCACATCTTCGCCCTGCCGGCGTTGCTGGCGAGCTTCTTCCAGAGCAGTGCGAGGATGAGCCGCGAGCAGATCCTGCGGTTTACCAAGGCGCTCTACCCTTACCTGCAATCGGAACTGTTTATCCGCTGGGAGCTGGGTGAGCTGGACGCCGTGGTCGACCAATGGCTGGCCGCCTTTGTCGAACAAGGGCTGCTGACCTTGGATGGCGACACCTATGTGCGCCCCGCGCCCAGCTCGCGTGAGTTCGTCCTGCTGACCCTGCTGGCCCGCGCCATCGTGCAGACCCTGCAACGCTTCTATATGGCCACCGCCCTGCTGCTGAATGCCGGGCAGAACGCCATTAGCGCCGAAGAACTGGAAGACCTCTGCACCGTCATGGCCCAACGCCTGTCGATCCTGCATGGCCTCAACGCCCCGGAGTTCTTCGACAAGAGCCTGTTCCGCCACTTTATCCAGAGCCTGCTCGACCAAGGTGTGCTGCGCCAGGATGAAGCCGGCAAGCTCAGCCATCACCCGCTGCTCAGCGAACTGGCCGAAGGTGCAGCCAAGCGCGTACTGCCAGCAGAGATTCGTCTGTCTATCCGCCAGGTGGCCATGGACCGCAACGAGGATGTGGCCGAGCCGGTGTAAACCGGCACGCCGCGCCGCCATGAGCGAACACCACGAGCAACCCGCGCGCCCCTCACGCGCGGCGTTCCACCAGGCCAATCAAGCCCGCGCCGAAGCCGAGGCCCAGCGCCTGCTGGCGGCCAAAGCGCAACTGGGCGGGCGCTGGCTCAGCTGGGTGGCCGCCGAGCTGTACGCCCTCAAACCCGCCGCTTATGCACAGATGGTGCGCCGCGAGTTGCAGCACCTGAGTGACAGCACTGGCCAATAGCCCATGCGCCACAGTCGAAACGGCTGTGTATTTTCCGACGCACTACACTCCATTAAGCTCCAATGACTGCCTTCCCCCTCGCACAAGGATGCCCACCATGCTTCGTTTGATTTCCCTGGCCGCCGGCCTCGCCCTCTCCAGCAGCGTCTTCGCCATTTCCCTCGCCGACCTCACGCAAAGCGACGCCAGCGGCGGCCTTAAAGATGCCCTCACCCAAGGCGCCAAAGTGGCCGTGCAGCAACTGGGCAAACCGGGCGGTTTCAGCAACAACCCAGACGTGCGCATCGAACTGCCAGGCAACCTCGGCAAAGCCGCAAAAACCATGAAAATGATGGGCATGGGCGCGCAGGTTGATCAGCTCGAAGCGAGCATGAACAAAGCCGCCGAAGCCGCCGTACCGCAAGCCCAGGCGCTGCTGGTGGATTCGGTGAAGAAGATGACCGTGCAGGACGCCAAAAGCATCCTTAGCGGCCCGCAAGACTCGGCCACCCAGTACCTGAACAAGACCAGCCGCGAGCAGATCCGCGCCAAGTTTCTACCCATCGTCAAACAAGCCACCGACCAGGTCGGCCTGGCCAAGCAATACAACAGCTTCGCCGGCCAAGCCGCGAGCTTCGGCGTGATCGACGCGAAAAGCGCGAATATCGAGAACTACGTAACCGAGCAGGCGCTGGACGGCCTGTTTGCGATGATCGCCGAGCAGGAAGCCAGCATCCGCCAAAACCCGGCGGGCGCAGCGACCAGCTTGGCGAAGAAGGTGTTTGGGGCGTTGTAAAACGGATTGGATGGATGTGAAAAAGTCAGGCCTTAGGGTCTGGCTTTTTCGTCATGGCAACGCACAAGCATCGCGGCCAAGGCCGCTCCTACAGGATTGAGGAAGCCCCGTAGGATGGGTTGAGCAGCGCGATACCCATGCGGTTAATGAATAGTTGGAGATCGCTGCACGCCACCCATCCTAGGCAGCTAGCCATACTCAATCCGCAACAGTAAAACTCGCGGCTAAAGCCCCTCCTACAGACAGGCAGTGCTCACAACCGTTGCCAGGCGCAAAAACAAAACCCCGCCAATCCGCGGGGTTTTGTCGGCCAAGCAGCAGGCTTACTCGGCCTGTGCCACCAGCACGTCATTCTGATTACGACTCCACTGCGGCAGCAGCGTGCCAATCAGCATACCGGCCAGGCTAAACAGCAGGCCCGCCAGCTGCGGCGGCCAGAACGCGGCTTCGCTCCAGGTCAGTTCTAGGTAGATCCACGACACCAGGCCAAAGGCGATAGCCACCAGCGCGCCCTGGGTGGTGGCGCGCTTCCAGAACAACCCGGCGAACAATGGCACCACAGCTGCCACCAGGGTCACCTTGTAGGCGTTACCGACCATCTCGTAGATGCTCGCATCCGAGTACAGGGCAAAGCTCAGGGTCGCCACCGCGCACACAAAGATGGTGCAGCGCATCAGCAGCAAGAACTGCTTGTCGGTGAGCACCGGCAAGAAGCGCTTGAGCACGTTCTCAGTCAGCGTCACCGACGGTGCCAACAGGGTGCCGGAGGCGGTGGACATGATTGCCGAGAGCAGCGCACCGAAGAACATGATCTGGGCGAACAGCGGGGTTTTGTCGAGGATCAGCAGCGGCAGAATCATCTGCGAATCTTCGGCCAGCCACTTCTCGACCAGCGCCGGGTCGATCATCGAGGCGGCGTAAACCAAGAAGATCGGCAGCATGCAGAAGCCCAGGTAGAACACCGCGCCGGTCATCGAGGCGCGCGCGGCAATGTTCTCGCTCTTGGCCGACATCACCCGCTGGTACACGTCCTGCTGGGGGATGGAGCCGAGCATCATGGTCACCGCGGCACCGATAAAGGCGACGATATCCTTGGGCTCGAAAGCGTGCATAAAGGTGAATTTTCCTTCGCTGGCCGCCTTGCTGATCACCAGATCGGCACCGCCAGCCATGTCGCTGAACAGCCAGACCAGGTAGATCAGGCCGACAACGATGATGATCATCTGGAAGAAGTCGGTCAGGGCAATCGACCACATGCCGCCAAATAGGGTGTAGAGCAGCACGATAAAGGTGCCGAGGAACATGCCCTGGGTGGTGCTGATGCTGCCGTCGGAGATGACGTTGAACACCAGGCCGAGGGCGATCAGTTGCGCGGCGATCCAGCCCAGGTAGGACATGACGATGACCAGGCTGATGATCAGTTCGACCTGCGGGCCGAAGCGCTTTTTAAAATAGTCGCCAATGGTCAGCAGGTTCATCCGGTACAACGGCCGGGCGATGATCAGGCCGACCAGAAACAGGCAGCCGAACGAGCCGAACGGGTCTTCAACGATGCCGGCGAAGCCGTCTTCAAGAAAGGTGGCGGGAATACCCAGTACGGCCTCGGAGCCAAACCAGGTGGCAAACACCATGGCGGCGACGATGGGGAAGCCCATGCTGCGCCCACCGGAGGCGAAGTCGCGGGTGTTATGCACCCGAGTGGAAGCGTAGAAACCGATGGCGACAGTCACCAGTAGATAGAGTGCAACGAACCAAATCAGCATGTTTTCCCGTTCCACAGACGTCAGTCCACCGCATGCATAGCCCGCGCAAGCTGCGCAGGTCAGAACGGTGAGCTACAGGTTTTTGTTATGACCACTGCCGATGGGTAATTGCACGCACCCACCGAGGTCGCGCAGTCTGGCAAAAACACAAAATATGTCAAATAAAAACGACAAAGCGTAAGAAAAAAAGCCCAAGCCAGTGAAGCGCAGACGGGATAAAAGACTGTAATCGCTACAGAAAATGCACGGCTCTGGCGAGCAACAGTTGCATATTTTTAACAGCCACCGAGCAGCATCGCCTCAAGGGTTCAGTTCAGCAGGCAGAAAAAAGCCAGGCACTGAGGCCTGGCTTTTTTCTGCTCAAACGCCGGCTCAGCCTGGCTGACGCTCCACTTCCTTGACCCGGAACCAGGCGGCATACAACGCCGGCAGGAACAACAAGGTCAGCGCCGTAGCGACGATCAGGCCGCCCATTATGGCCACAGCCATCGGCCCGAAGAACACGCTGCGCGACAGCGGAATCATCGCCAGCACCGCTGCCAGAGCAGTCAGCACGATAGGTCGGAAACGCCGCACGGTGGCTTCGATAATCGCGTGCCAGCGGTCCATGCCGGCGGCGATGTCTTGCTCGATCTGGTCCACCAAAATCACCGAGTTACGCATGATCATCCCCGACAGGGCGATGGTGCCGAGCATGGCGACGAAGCCGAACGGCTGACGGAAGATCAGCAGGAATAACGTCACGCCAATCAAGCCTAGGGGTGCGGTGAGAAACACCATGGCCGACCGCGAGAAGCTCTTCAGCTGCAACATCAGCAGGGTCACCACCACCACGATAAACAGCGGTACGCCGGCGTTGACCGACTTCTGCCCACGGCTGGAGTCCTCCACGGTGCCGCCCACATCCAGCCCGTAGCCGTCGGGCAATTGCGCTCGCACCGGTTCGAGGGTCGGCAGGATCTGCTTGACCAGGCTGGCCGGCTGTTCCTTGCCATACACGTCGGCCCGTACGGTGACCGTCGGCAGGCGATTGCGGTGCCAGATGATGCCCTCTTCAAAGCCATATTCTAGGGTGGCGACCTGCGACAGTGGCACGCTGCGGCCATTGTCGGTCGGCACGGCCAGGCTCGGCAGCAGGCTCAGCTCCTGGCGCTCGCTCGGGGTGCCGCGCAGGAGGATTTCGATCAGCTCATTACCTTCACGGTATTGGCTGACGGGCGAGCCGGTGAGCGAGCTTTGCAGGAAGCGCGACAGGTCGGCGGTGCTCACTCCCAGGGCGCGGGCACGCTCTTGGTCGATATTCAGGCGCACCACCTTGCTCGGCTCTTCCCAATCCAGGTGCACGTTGGCCACATGGGGGTTCTCGCGCACTTTATCGGCCACCTGACGGGCCAGCCGACGCACCTCATCAATATGCTCGCCGGATACCCGGAACTGCACCGGATAGCCCACGGGCGGGCCGTTTTCCAGGCGCGAGATACGCGTGCGCAGGGTCGGGAACTGCTCATGCAGCACATCAATCAGCCAGCTACGAATGGCCTCACGGTCTTCGATGCTTTTCGCCAACACGACGAATTGGGCAAAGCTGGCCGCGGGCAATTGTTGATCGAGCGGCAGGTAGAAACGCGGTGAGCCGGTACCGACATAGGCCACGTAGTTATCGATACCTTCACGCCCTTTGAGCAGCGCCTCAAAACGCTTGGCCTGCTCTTCGGTCGCCGCCAAGGACGCGCCTTCGCTGAGCTTGAGGTCAACCATCAACTCCAGACGACCGGACGCCGGGAAGAACTGCTGCGGGACAAAACGGAACAGCAGGATTGAGCCAACGAACAGCGCAATAGTCAGCATGATCACCGTTTTACGCCGACGTACGCACCATTCAACCGCTGAACGTACGCGCTGGTAGAACGGCGTGCCGTAAGGGTCGTGCCCTTCTGCGCTGCCTCCGTGCTTGGCGGCGTGCAGCTTGGCCAGATCGGGCAACAGCTTGGCGCCCAGGTATGGCACGAATACCACGGCGGCGATCCACGACACCAACAGGGCAATGGTCACCACCTGGAAGATCGAGCGGGTGTACTCGCCAGTGCCGGACTGCGCGGTGGCAATCGGCAGGAAGCCCGCGGCGGTGATCAGCGTGCCGGTGAGCATTGGGAAGGCGGTGCTGGTCCAGGCAAAACTGGCCGCTTTGATGCGATCAAAGCCCTGCTCCATTTTGATCGCCATCATCTCCACGGCAATGATCGCGTCATCCACCATCAGGCCCAGCGCCAGCACCAGCGCGCCGAGGGAGATTTTGTGCAAACCAATGCCAAGGTAGTACATGACCGCAAAGGTCATCGCCAGCACCAGCGGAATCGACAGCGCCACCACCAGGCCGGTGCGCAAGCCGAGGGAGAAGAAGCTCACCAGCAGGACGATGATCACCGCTTCGGTGAGCACCCGAACAAATTCGCCCACCCCGGTTTTTACCGCCGCCGGCTGGTCCGACACCTTGCTCAGTTGCATGCCGGCCGGCAGGGTTTCCTGCAGACGGGCGAACTCACCCTCCAGCGCTTCACCGAGAACCAAAATATCGCCGCCGGTTTTCATCGAGACCGCCAGACCAATGGCATCCTCACCCATAAAACGCATACGCGGCGCGGGGGGATCATTGAAGCCGCGCTTGACCTCGGCCACATCGGAGATGCGGAAGGTGCGATCCGCCACGCGGATCGGGAAGTTGCGGATTTCATCAACCGATTCGAAACGCCCGGTCACGCGCAGCTGCACGCGGTCGGTGCTGGTTTCAAAGAAGCCAGCCGCCGCTACCGCGTTCTGCTCTTCCAACGCCTGCTGCACGACGGCCAGCGGCAAGCCGAGGGTCGCCAGCTTGGTGTTGGACAGCTCGATCCATACCTTCTCATCCTGCAGACCGAGCAGGTCGACCTTACCGACATCCTTGACCCGCTGCAGCTGCAACTGGATGCGGTCGGCATAGTCCTTGAGCACGGCGTAGTCGAAACCTTCACCGGTCAGCGCATAGATATTGCCGAAGGTGGTGCCGAATTCGTCGTTGTAAAACGGCCCCTGAATGCCCTGCGGCAAGGTGTGGCGGATATCACCAACCTTCTTGCGCACCTGATAGAACAGGTCGGGAATATCCACCGAGTGCATGGAGTCACGGGCCACGAAGGTCACCTGGGACTCACCGGGACGCGAGAACGAGATGATTTTGTCGTACTCGCCAGTCTCCATCAGCTTCTTTTCAATGCGCTCGGTGACCTGTTGGGCCACCTCTTCGGCGCTCGCCCCAGGCCAGTTGGTGCGCACCACCATGGCCTTGAAGGTAAAAGGCGGGTCCTCACTCTGACCGAGCTTGGTATAGGACAGCGCGCCGACCACAGCCAACAGCAGCATGAGATACAGCACGATCTGGCGGTTACGCAGCGCCCAGGCGGACAGGTTGAAATCCATCGGGATTACTCCTTGGCCGTCAGTTGAACAATACGGTTATCACGGTCAACCGGACGCACCTGCTGACCTTCGCGCAGCACCTGGCCACCGGCCGCCACGACCCAATCACTGGCCTGCAAGCCTTCAAGGATCGGCACGGTTTTCTCACCGTAAGCGCCAATGCGCACACTCGTGCGCTTGAGGGTGGAGTCCTTGGGGTCGACCACCCAGACGTAGGGCTGACCTTTCTCGGCGGTCAGCGCCGACAGCGGCACAGCCAGCGGCACTTCACCGTTGTGGGCGATAAACACGCGGGCGCTCTGGCCTAACTCGGCTGGTACCTTACCCTCGGCAAAAGCCACACGAGCAGCAAAGGTGCGCGATTGCGGGTCAGCCGAGGGCGACATTTCACGGATACGCCCAGGGAAGCGTTGGTCGGGCTGCGACCAGAGTTCGACCGCCACCACCTGGCCAACCTTGAAGCGTTCGAAGGCTTGCTCCGGCAGATTGATCAATACTTCACGCTCACCATCAGCCGCCAGGGTGAGCACCGTTTGCCCGGCGGCCACCACCTGCCCGACCTCAACCATACGCCGCGCGATCACGCCATTTAGAGGCGCACGCAGCACGGCATAGCCGGCCTGGTTGTTGGCCACGTTGAACTCGGCACGCACCTGCTTCAGCCGTGCTTCGCCGGCGCGGTAGGTGTTTTCTGCGTTGTCATACTGCGAGCGGCTAACCAAATTGCGCGCCAATAAGGTTTTGTAACGATCACGCTCGGCTCGCACCAGCTGCAGATTGGCCTCAGCCGCCGCCAACTGAGCACGGCTCGCCTCCAGCTGCAGGCGCACATCCTGTGGGTCCAGCTCGGCCAGCGCCTGATCTTTCTTGACCTGCGCGCCAACATCGACCAGCCGCTTGCTCACCTTGCCGCCGATGCGAAAGGCCAGCTCCGGTTCCAGACGCGCACGCACTTCACCGGGGTAGGCATCCATCAGCTCACCGGCCAACTGTGGCTGCACCACCATGGCCGGGCGGATGGCGACCGCCGCAGGTTCACCATTGCCGCAGGCAGCAAGCAACACAATAAGACTGGCAGGCACAGCAACAGACAGGGCATGACGAAACATGATGACTAACCTTTCAGAGGCTTTTGAATATTTATACTGGCGGGTATAGTAAAAATAGCAAACTCACTAGTCCAGTATTAAAACCGACCTATGCCGAACAAAATGTTGCCCTATAGCGGCCCTGGCCGACCGAAAGATCTGGCCAAACGCAAAGCCATTCTGGAAGCGGCGAAGACCCTCTTTCTCAGCAATGGCTATGACGGCAGCAGCATGGATGCGATTGCCGCCGAAGCCGGCGTTTCCAAGCTCACGGTGTACAGCCACTTCACCGATAAGGAGAAGTTGTTTGCCGAGGCGGTGAAGTCTAAATGTGAGGAGCAACTGCCAACGCTGCTGTTCGAACTCAGCGATGACGTGCCCGTGGAGCAGCTACTGCTGAGCATCGCGCGTGGTTTTAGTGAGTTGATCAACAGCCGTGAGTCGCTGGAGCTGCACCGGGTCATGGTGAGCCGCGCCGCGCAAGATCCGAAACTCTCAAAGATGTTTTATGAGGCCGGCCCCCAGCGGGTGCTGCAGGGCATGGCAGAGCTGCTGCGCCAGGCCGACCAGAACGGCAAGCTGCGGGTGGCTGACCCGCTGAGCGCAGCCGATCAGTTCTTCTGCCTGATCAAGGGCGGCGCCAACTTCCGCCTGCTGATCGGCTGTGGCGAAGCCCTGCAAGGCGCCGAAGCCGAAGCCTATGTGCGCGATGCGGTCGGGGTTTTCCTGCGCGCGTTCCGCGTCGAGTAGCGAAAAGCGCGCACGGCGACCCGCTTACTCGCTTGCAGCTTGCAGCTTCTTCTTCGGGTAGATGTCGTAACGGCTGGATTTACCCTCTAGCGCATAACCGGGCTTGGCCCCCTCAATCAACGGCGCCTTGCGCGGGCGTTTGACCACTACCCGGTGACTGGCCAGGTTCAGCGCTGCGTCGAGCAACGCTGGCGCATCCAGGTCATCACCGACAAAGGGACGGAACAGGCGCATCTCCTTTTTCACCAGCGCGCTCTTGTCGCGGTGCGGGAACATCGGATCGAGGTAGATCACCTGTGGCGGCTCGCCTTGCCAGGCACGCATCAGCTCGATGGCATTACCATTGAGGAGGCGCATCTGCGCGGCAATCGGCGCGACCTCACGGTCCAACGCCGCCCGCGCCAAGCCATCTTCCAGCAACGCGGCGATCAACGGCTGACGTTCGATCAAGGTCATCTCACAGCCTAAGCTGGCCAGCACAAAGGCATCACGCCCCAGGCCTGCCGTGGCATCTAGCACCCGCGGACGCACGCCGGCCTGCACACCGACAGCCTTGGCAATCATCTGCCCACTGCCACCCCCGAATAATCGCCGGTGCGCCACCGCGCCCTCGACAAAGTCCACCTTGACCGGGCCTGGCGCCTGCGGCCCCAGCTCCACCAGTTGCAAGCCGCCGTCGCCCAGCTGCAGGGCAAACTCACTGTCGCCCTCCAGCGGCAAGCCCAGGCGCTGCGCCCACTGTTCGGCCGCGGCCTGCAAATGGGGCGCCAGGGCCTGCATACGAATTCTGGCTATTAGCCGCTCATCACTCATCAGAAAATGTGCTCAAAAATCACTCAATTGACCGCCGCAGCGGCCGACAACATGCCTAAGCGGCATTTTGCCAGACCCGGCAGCATCAAGCCGTACCGAGTTCGCCATGTTCGATGTGATTTCTGCCCCACGCAGCGCCGCACCGTCGGCCGCCAACACCAGCTCAATCAGCGAAACGCTGGAGGATGGCAAGCGCGCCTCGCTGAATTACCAGATTCTGCGGCGCACCCTGCTGCAGGACGAAGTGGCCGATGAACTACCGCCGAGCTCGCCCGAACCACCCGACGCGCCACCGAGCGTAACGGTCCAGGCCAGTGATTTTCAGGCATTGGCCAGCCAGCGCGAGCTGGAATTGAACGTCAGCATCAATGCCGAGCCACAGCGGACCGACCCCTTGGCCCTGGACCTGGCCGGCAATGGCTTTAGCACCAGCGGCCTGAGCCGCACAGTCAGCTTCGACCTGGATGCCGATGGCCAACTTGAACAAATCAGCGTGCCTACAGGTGATGACGCGCTTCTGGCACTCGACCGCAATGGCAATGGCCGCATTGACGATGGCCGCGAGCTGTTTGGCGACCAGAATGGCGCTGCTAACGGCTTTGCCGAACTGCGCAAATACGATGACAACGGCGACGGCCGCATCGACGCCCAAGATGCGATTTTCGAACGCCTGAGCCTGCTGCGTTTTGATAGTCAGGGCCGACAATCCAGCCAATCGCTCAGCCAAGCAGGCGTCAGCGCCATCGACCTGCAAGCGCGCGACGTGAAGATCGCCCTCGGCGCCTACGATGAAATCGCCCAGCTCGGACGTTTCGAATTCGCTGACGGGCGCAGTGGCCAGGCCGCCGACCTGTTGTTGGCGCAACGTTAAGTACGCCAGTGATTGTTTTAGCGGCCTGCTAGATCAGCCCCAACTGCTCGACCTGGCCCTCGACCTGCACCTGTGGCAAGGCCGGTAAACCCGGCAGGCGCAGCATCAACTGCTGATGAAAACGCTGAGCCAGCTGCGGGGCCAGGCGATTGTCCGAGGTGTGCAAGAAGACATAGGGGGTGCGGCCTTCGTTGATCCAGTCGGCCACCTTGTCCAGCCAGGGCGCCATAAACGGATCGTTGGCCGACAATTCAGGATGACCAATAAAGCGCAGCTGGGGCGACTGACTGAAGGCGGTAGGCCGCAGCGGCAGGCGCGGCTTTTTAGCTTGGGCATGCAGCACAGCCGGCGCGCTGGACACACAACTGAACAGCGCACGCGAATCCAAACACACACGTTCAATACCACGCTCATGCAGCAGGCGGTTAAAGCTGCGCTCCTCTTCACCTTTGGCAAAGAAGGCCGGATGACGCACCTCAACAGCCAGTTCCCCGCCCTGCCAGGGCTCAATAAAGCCGACCAGTTCTGCCAAACGCTGCGGGCCAAAACTCGCCGGTAACTGCAGCCAGAATGGCGCCACCCGCTCACCCAATGGCGCCAGCAAGCGGCGGAAATCCTCGGTGGCACTCAGCTGTTCGCGTAAATCGCCAGCATGGCTGATCTCACGCGGCAACTTGGCGCAAAAGCGCAGGTGTGCCGGCATCCGTTCAGCCCAGCGAGCCACTGTTTCTACAGAAGGTGATGCATAAAAGGTGGTGTTGCCTTCAACCGCATTGAATACCTGGGCATACAAGGGCAAGAAGTCAGCGCTGCGACTGCCATCCGGGTACAACGAACCGCGCCAGGCGGGTTCGCTCCAGGACGGGCAACCGAGGTAGTAAGGCAGCATATTAAGCGTAGAGGTCGAGCCCCATAACCTGCTCGGCATCCGCCTCGCTGGCGAAACTGGCGGTTGCGTTGTAGCTGGCCAGAGCCTGGGCCGCGCGATTGTTCAGTGGGGGCTGATAGAGCTGGTCTTGCAGGCGAGCTGGAAGGTTATTGCTGCTGGAGTTGCTCGCTTCAACCTTACGCGCCTGAGCAACTTGCTCAAAACCCTGAGTGCTCGACGGTGATACTGGCTGCTCACGACGCGCCTCGATTTCGCGCTGCGCTTCGCGAAACGGCGTAACCGCAGAGCCCGGGCGGGAACTGCGGTCTGGCGAATAAGAGGAGGTAAAACCGTCGATACGCATTAATTACTGCTCAGACTGCCTAGCTAGCGATGGATACGAGTGAAGGCAATTTAGCCCTCCACGTGGGCGTTTGGCAATTAGCCGCGGTGAATGTACATAGGCAAGTGACGGCAGGTGCAGCAACGCCCTCACTTTATGGCCGCTCAGACCGGCGCCTTAGGCGTGGCCACCTTATCGCGCAGGTAAACCGGCTGCGCCAGGTCGGCGATAACCGCTTCACCACGCGTCCAAGCAAAGTGCGCCAGGCTAAGCAGGTCGGCGGCATGCGGCAGCATGCTGGCGTCCTGCCCGCTGACTGCCACCGGAATACGCGCAGCAAAAGTACCCCAGCCCGTGCCGGCGGCAAACCAGTCACCCGAAACATCAGCGGGTAGGCAGGCACGCTCTGGCGGCAATACCGCCTCAACGCCGAGCAAGCGCATCTCGCCCTGTTCCGCGCGATAACAGCCCCAGTAAACCTCATCCATACGTGCATCGATGGCCGCAGCGACCTGCTGTGCGCCATGCTCACGCAGGCTGCGCTGGGCCAGCACGGCCAGATTGGACACTGGCAATACCGGGCGATCCAGTGCGAAGGCCAACCCCTGCACCACCCCAACGGCAATCCGCACGCCGGTAAACGCACCCGGGCCGCGGCCAAAGGCAATCGCATCCAGCGCCGACAGTGACACGCCAGCATCAGCCAGTAGCTGCTTGATCATCGGCAGCAAGGATTGGGCATGCATGCGCGGAATCACTTCATAGTGGCTGAGCACCTCACCGTTATGCAGTAAAGCAACGGAGCAGGCTTCGGTGGCAGTATCCAGGGCCAGCAGAGTGGTCATCGTGATTCAGGCAGGTCAACAAATGGGCGGGCATTAAAACGGTTTAGCGTATTTTTTGCCAGCACCTCGACCTGCCAGACGACAGACTGGTACTCGCCCATCCAGCCCTGCACCCCGCCATAGATGCCCACTGGTTTGATAGCCACAAACGAAAACGCCCCGCAAAAGCGGGGCGTTGTCTGATTACGGCACGTACTTAGCTGAGTGCAGCGAGTACCTTCGCGGTGATCTCGTCGACCGAACCAACGCCAGCAATCGCGCTGTATTTCGGGGTGCCGTCAACGGCGGCCAGCTTCTGGTAGAAATCTACCAACGGCTTGGTCTGCGAGTGATAGATCGACAAGCGATGACGCACGGTTTCTTCCTTGTCGTCTTCGCGCTGGATCAGCTCGTCACCGGTTTCGTCGTCAATACCGGCAACTTTCGGTGGATTGTGCTCAGTGTGGTAAACGCGACCCGATGCGGGGTGCACGCGACGACCGGCAATACGGCCGACGATTTCTTCATCATCGACAGCAATTTCGAGGACGTTGTCGATAACCACGCCCGCTTCCTTCAAGGCTTCAGCCTGGGGAATGGTGCGCGGGAAGCCATCAAAAAGGAAACCATTGGCACAGTCGGCTTGAGCAATGCGCTCTTTGACCAGATTGATGATTAGGTCATCAGATACCAGGCCACCGCTGTCCATTACGCTCTTGGCAACCAGACCTAGTTCAGTGCCGGCCTTGACCGCAGCACGCAGCATGTCACCGGTGGAAATTTGCGGAATACCAAATTTCTTGGTGATGAAACCCGCTTGGGTGCCTTTACCAGCACCGGGCGCACCCAGCAAAATTACGCGCATCGATGTGCTCCTCAAAATTTAAGTAGAAATCGGTCGGACTCGCCTCATGGGGCCAATCTCAGAATGGTTCAGGCGCGCTGCCAACAAGGGCCAGAGTGCCAAAAGGCCGCTCAAGATACACAGCGCACCGGTAGCGCACAAGCCGCCGAAAGTCGGATACGCCTGCGACCGCCTCAGCCAGATAACGCTGCCGGCAGCGCGCCAGAGGCACGCCACCGAACCCTCAATTGGCCCCACTGAATGCACTAGCCGGTGTTACGCAAACCCGCTGCAATACCCGCCACGCTGACCAATAATGCCTGTTCCAGAGGGCTATCAGCCTGATTATCACGCTGCCGCGCGCGAGCCAATAGCTCGGCCTGGAGCAGATGCAGCGGGTCCAGATAGGTATTACGCACGCTGATCGACTCCAGGGTTTCCGGGCTGTGCGCCAAGAGCTGGGACTGCCCCGTAAGCCCCAGTACGGCGGCCACCGCCTGCGACAATAGGCCGCGCAAATGTGTGCCCAAAGGTTGCAAGGCGGGCTCGACTAAACGCTCGTCGTACAACTGAGCGATAGATTCGTCAGCTTTGGCCAGCACCATCTCCAGCATATCGATACGGGTGCGGAAGAATGGCCAGCCCGCACGCATCTGCCCCAGCAACTCGCCTTCACCGCGCTGTAACGCATTGTCCAGAGCGGCCTCCCAGCCCAACCAGGCAGGCAACATCAGACGCGTCTGGGTCCAGGCGAAAATCCACGGAATCGCCCGCAGGCTTTCCACCCCGCCCTCGCGGCGCTTGGCCGGACGGCTGCCCAAGGGCAAACGACCGAGCTCCTGCTCCGGCGTGGCCTGACGAAAGTAATCGACGAATTGCGGGTGCTCGCGCACGACTGCGCGGTACGCACTGACGCCATCGCTGGCCAGCCTATCCATCAGCTCGCGCCACGCCGGCTCCGGGCTCGGTGGCGGCAACAAGGTGGCTTCCAATACCGCCGCCAGGTACAGGTTGAGGTTCTGCTCGGCGATATCCGGCAGGCCAAATTTGAAACGAATCATTTCCCCCTGCTCGGTGGTGCGGAAACGGCCCGCCACCGACCCCGGTGGTTGCGACAGAATTGCCGCATGGGCCGGGCCGCCGCCGCGCCCCACCGTGCCTCCGCGGCCATGGAATAACAGCAACTCGACGTCCTGCTCGCGGCATACCTGCACCAGGGTTTCCTGAGCACGGTACTGCGCCCAGGCGGCAGCGGTAGTCCCTGCATCCTTGGCCGAATCGGAATAACCAATCATCACTTCCTGCGGCCCGTGCAAACGCGCGCGATAGCCTTGCAAGGCCAGCAGACGGCTGATCACCGGACCGGCGTTATCCAAATCGGCCAGGGTTTCAAACAGTGGCACCACGCGCATCGGCCGCTGCAACCCGGCCTCTTTAAGCAGCAGTTGCACCGCCAGCACATCGGAGGCCGCGCCAGCCATGGAGATCACGTAGGAACCCAGAGAAGCCGCAGGCGCGCGAGCCACTTCGCGGCAGGTGGCCAGTACCTCTGCGGTTTCGCCACTCGGTTTGAAGTGCCCCGGCAACAGCGGCCGACGGTTATCCAGCTCTTGCTGCAGAAATTCTAGGCGCGCCTGTTCATCCCACTCGGCATATCGCCCCAAGCCCAGGTAATCAGTGATTTCAGTCAGGGCGGCAGCGTGGCGACTGGCGTCCTGACGCACGTCCAAACGCCCTAAAAACAAGCCAAAGGTGGCCGCGCGGCGCAGGCAATCGAGCAGCGGACCATCGGCAATCACACCCATGCCACAGTCATGCAGAGACTGGTAACAGCACTGTAGAGGCTCGAACAGCTCGCGGTTGCTATGCAGCACGGCACTGGGTGCCGGTAAATCTTCATGCAAGGCCGCCTGCGCCCAACTGCGAGTAGCCCGCAGACGCTCGCGCAGCTGCTTGAGCAGGCTGCGATAGGGCTCGGCACTCTCCCCCACCTGCGCCAACAAGGCCGGGCTGGCCTGCTGCATGGACAGCTCAGCGGCCAGTTGGTCGATATCACGCAGGTACAGATCGGCGGCCATCCAGCGCGACAACAGTAAAACCTCACGGGTCACGCTGGCGGTGACATTGGGGTTGCCATCGCGATCGCCGCCCATCCAGGAGGCAAAGCGAATAGGCGCTGCATCCAACGCTAGGTGCAACCCAGTCGCACCGTGCAGCACCTGATCCGCCTTGCGCAGCACATTGGGGATGGCATGCCAGAGCGAGTGCTCAATCACCGCGAAGCCCCACTTGGCCTCATCCACCGGACTTGGCCGGCTGCGGCGGATTTCTTCGGTGTGCCAGGCCTCGGCAATCAGCCGCTGCAGACGTTGCTTGACCTGCTCGCGTTCGGCCGCCGAGAGGTCGCTATGGTCACCGGCCGCCAGCTGTTCGGCCATGGCGTCGTATTTCTGAATCAGCGTACGGCGCGCCACTTCGGTGGGGTGTGCGGTCAGTACCAGCTCAATATCCAGCCGACCAAACTGGCGCGCCAGGGCCTCGCCCTTATGGCCATGGCTGGCCAGACGTTGCAGCAGTTCGGCGAGAATATTGTCTTCAAAGGGCTGCGTTTCACCCGGCGCACGGCGGCGCACGCGGTGGTACTGCTCGGCAATATTGGCCAGATTGAGAAACTGGTTAAACGCCCGCGCCACCGGCAGCAACTCGTCATCCGCCAGCTGATTAAGGGTTGCACTGAGTTGCTCCGCACCGTCCTTCGAGCCTCGACGAGAGGCTTTAGCGCCCTTGCGGATACGTTCAATCTTGTCGAGAAAAGCCGCCCCATGCTGCACCCGGATGGTGTCACCCAGCAGTTCGCCGAGCTGATGGACGTCTTCGCGCAAACGCGCATCGATTTCTGCCATGACTATTGCCTCCGCTGATCCTCCTTGCAGAGTGCCCAGCGCGCCAACTTCTTACAAGTGCGCGACGCCCTGAGCGCACTTATCAGCGCACGCACTAGTCTTAATAGGGCAAGCCTGGGCAACACACTCCGGGCACCGAACGGACACGAGGCCATCATGAAGATTCGCGAGCTGGTGCAGCACTGGCAGGAAAACGCCCAGGGTCGCCTGAGCGCCACCCCCTATCAAATCCATCTCGACTTGGAAGCCGCTGCGCGCCTGGCGGCGCTGCAGGAGATGTACCCCAAACACCACGTCGAAGAGCTGCTCGGGGAACTGCTCGGCGCAGCGCTGGACGAACTGGAGGCCAGCCTGCCCTACGTCAAGGGCAGCAAGGTGGTGGCCACCGACGAGCAGGGCGACCCGCTGTATGAAGACATCGGCCTGACGCCGCGCTTCCTCGCCTTGTCACGCCGCCATCTGCAGCGCCTTAGCGAACAGAAAAACCCTGCGGATTAGGTGTTACTGGCCGTCAGTGCAACGCACCGCCTGCTTGCGCTGATCAACCAGCACGCCGCTCAGGCCTTTCTGCTCCAGGTCAAACATCACCAGCACGCCGTCGATGCACTGGGCGACCTGGCTGGCAGGCTTGAGCGAGACTTTATAGTCCTCACCCGGCACGGTCTTGAGCATGGTGAACTCAGACAGCAGCAGCGCATCTTCCGGCTTGGCAACGTGCAAATAACCGTAAAACCCGAGTACGGCCACGGTGGCGCAGATGCTGCCGATGGCGGTAAGGATCAGCGGGATGGGATTGACTTCACTCATAACAGGCTCTCGGATTAACAATTAGGCGGGCAATGCATCAGGCGGCGCAGCTTGCAACAAAGCCAACCGCCTGCAAAGCCCCAGATTGCCGCATTACTTGCCGCCCGCCCGGACTTCCTCGCGGGCCTTGAAGGTCGCTTCATAAATACGCTCGGCTAACCGCGAGAACGGCAGGCTCTGTACCCACACCGTTCCCGTGCCTTTGAGAGTGGCCAAGAGGATACCCTCGCCACCAAACAGCATGCTTTTCAGCCCACCGGCCAGGGCGATGTCGTAATCGATACCGGCGGTAAAGGCCACCAGGCAACCAGTGTCCAGGCGTAACGTCTCGTTGTTCAGCTGCTTGCGGATCACCGTGCCACCGGCGTGGACAAAAGCCAGGCCGTCGCCTTCAAGCTTCTGCAGAATAAACCCCTCACCACCAAAGAAACCGGCCCCCAGGCGTTTGTTAAAGCTGATGCCAACCGCCGTACCGTAGGCCGCACAGAGAAAGGCATCCTTCTGGCAGATCAGCGTGCCGCCATGCTCGGCCAACTGGATCGGCACCACGGTGCCTGGATACGGCGCGGCAAACGCCACCCGCGCGGGCGCTTTACCAGCATTGGAAAAGTGCGTCATAAACAGCGACTCGCCCGTCAGCATGCGCTTGCCCATACCCCACAATGTGCCCAGCACACCGCTGGTTGAGCCGTCACCCATGCGGGTTTCGAAGCGCACGCCGTCGGTCATGTAATTCATCACACCGGCTTCGGCGATTACCGCTTCACCGGGATCAAGAATGATCTCCACACTCTGCGCGGAGGCACCGAGGATTTCGTAGTCGAGTTGGTGGCTGGGCATGTGTCGCTCCTGTTAGTGCGAGAAGAGCAACCCGGATTTCATCCGGGCTACGGATCGTCTATTAGAGGGCTAGGAGCTTCACGAGCGAAGGGTCAGGCGCAACGCCGCATAACCGAGTGCAGTAGCGCCTAGAGAATGTTGGCGTAGTCGGCTTCGATCCGATCGAGACTCAGGTGATTGAGGAAGTTGGAGAAACACATCCAGGCCGACAGCGAGTTGAGGTCGCTGAACTGCGGCGGCAGGTATTTGGGCGCGACGACCAGCCCTTCATCGACCAACTGACGCAACGAGCGCATGTCCTCCAGCGTGGTTTTGCCGCAAAACAGCAGCGGAATCTGCTCCAACTTACCTTTACGCACGGCCAACTGGATGTAGTTGTAAACCATGATAAAGCCCTTCAGGTAGGACAGGTCCTTGGTGAACGGCAGCCCTGTTGGCGTTGAACCACGAAACACCCGACTGGCATTGCTGTAGCTCTCTTCCTGACTGAAACCCTGCTCGCGGTAAAAGTCGAAAACCTGCAGAAAGTCCGCGCCCTCTTCGGCCATATGAATGGCGCGGGTGCGGTTGGTCAGTTTGCGTAAACGGGTGGGGTAAGAGGCAAAGGCAATCACCTCCATGAGAATCGCCAGGCCTTCCTGAGTCACCGTCGAGGAGGGAGGGCCTTTCGCCAAAAAAGTGCACACCGGCTGGCTCAGGCCATTCAGGGTGGTCGCCACATGCACCAGACCCTCGTGCACTTCCAGGGCTTTAACGTCGCGCTCGTTGAACATCGCATCGGCGCGGATCTTGATGTAGTCCGCACCCGCCGCCGCATCAGCAAGAATGCCGTCAGACTCGAAGACCCGAATGGTATCTTCGGCCTCGCCAAACACCTTGTTGAGGCGCTGTTGCAGCAGGCTGACAGCCTCTTTGGCGGTCAGCGTTTTGGCCTCGTCCTTAAGGTCGCCGCGCTTGTCGATGTTGTTGAGAAAGTCGGAAAACATCAGACCAAGATCGGCCAGGGTTGGATCGCCGGCATGAAAGGCGTCCGAGGCGGCGCCGTAGAGTTCCTGGCTGATCAGGCCAAAATCTTCGGTCCCGCGCGCTTCCAGCATGCGGATAACCATGCGGTACTCGCGGCACATGCGCCGCATGATCTTGCCCACCGGATTGAACTGACCGAGCTGGCGAGTGATGTCGCGCTCGATATTCTGAAACTCCAGCTTCTTCGCCGCCGCATCAAAGGGCAGCGGCCGACTCGCGTAATAAGCACGGTCGACGACGGGCAGCTTTTTGCCCTGGTGCTTGAGAAATTCACTGCGAATCGAGTCGTCCCACTTCACCGCGTCCAGCACTCGAATTGGCGTTTGCGCCTCGACCAAACGGTCGGACAGTGCGCGCACAATCAACTGATAATCGTCCAATCCGGTATGACTGTTCATGCGCTCCCTATTACCCACTAATGTCACTTCAACCATGTGATGCCGAGCACTGCCAGCCTCTGTGGCAGCGACCGATTACTTATGGCACGACGCTAATCACCTGCACGCTGATAGCGCGCGACTTCGATAAATACATCCGAGTTAGCCTGGTCATCGAGGTAGCCGAATACCTGCTCCAACGGGCTGCTGATGAGCACACCGTCGCTTTCAGCGGCCTCCACCACCTCGCCCTGCAACACGCCCTGTTCCACTTCCTGAAGAATGCGGTCCACATCGAGGTTGTAGATCACCAGTTCGTTGTCGCTGGTCAGCTCAAAACCGGCGATGGCGAAATTCGCCCCCATACTTTTCGGCAGCCCTGCCGACAGGTACCAACGCCGCCCGTGATGAGCCACGGTAAAGCCATATTCCTCAGCGCTTTCAAGGTTATCAAGGCTGTCGACATAGGTCCGCGCTTTGTAAACATTGGAGCCGGCACGGGTGATCTGCAAATACTGCAGCTCGCCCCACTCATTCTTGCGCGACCACTCGCCAAGCAACGGTATTGGCGCGGCCTCATGGGCAGGGATGGGGTCTTTAAAGGTCACCAGGCACCCACCCAGTAACAGGAAGGACACGGCAAGCAGCGCGCGCCAGACGATCATTGAACTCTCCTTGTGAACGGATTGGCCGGATTAGAGGCCCAACACCAAATGCATATAACGCTTAAGCATGGCCAACATCTCTTCACTGTCTAGATGCTCGGCACCCTCGAGCAGGCCCTGATATTCCATGCGGACGATAATCGCCGTCAACAGCTTGGCATCCTGCTCCGCCTGCTCTGAGCCCAGCACCTCGAAGAAATGCGTCACGCCCTGAAGCAAAATCCGCCGGTGGGCGCGCATCAGCCCGTGCAAGCGCGGGTTGAGCAAGGCCTCCTGCTGAAAAGCCTGCTCGGCCAGCAGGTGTTCGCGGCGCGTGAGCAGTTGTTGACGCACATATTCCACAGCCAGGCGGGCGATTTCATTAGCCAGCCGCCGACGCGCCTCGGCACTGCCATCCAGACGGCTAACCTGCTCACGCAACAAACCTTCGGTACTCTGCCAAAACCGCCCCATATGCGCCGCGCTGCGCTCGACAAACTGGGTAAAGGTATCGCTGATCAGGTCATTGATGTCTTTGAAGTAATAGGTGGTCGCGGACAGCGGCACCCCAGCCTCGGCGGCCACCGCGCGGTGACGCACAGCGCGCACGCCGTCACGCACGATAATGCGCATGGCGGCATCGAGAATGGCCTGGCGGCGCTGTTCACTGCCCTGACGACTGGCTTTACGCCCTTGGTATTGGACGTTCTCAGCGACGGCGCTGGCCACCAGCGTGGCGCTTTCTTGGGCGGGGTTAGCTGTCACAACGGGCAATCCTCTGTCGGTGATTCAAAGCGACGTTTAACTTAGTCAGCTAATCGCAAAGATAGTCCACTGGCAGACAATAAAAAGCCGCCCGTGGGCGGCTTTTTCTACATCAGGCTTGCGGACGCATATGCGGGAAGAGGATCACGTCGCGAATCGACGGTGAGTTGGTCAACAACATCACCAGGCGGTCGATCCCGATACCTTCACCCGCGGTTGGTGGCATGCCGTATTCCAGAGCGCGGACGAAGTCGGCATCGTAATGCATCGCTTCATCGTCGCCGGCGTCCTTGTCCGCCACCTGCGCCATAAAGCGCTCGGCCTGGTCTTCGGCGTCATTAAGCTCGGAGTAGGCGTTGGCGATTTCACGGCCGCCGATAAACAGCTCGAAACGGTCGGTGACGTTCGGGTTGTCGTCGTTGCGACGGGCCAGCGGCGAGACTTCAAACGGGTACTGGGTAATAAAGTGCGGCTGCTCCAGCTTGTGCTCGACCAGCTCTTCAAAAATCATCACCTGCAGTTTGCCCAGGCCTTCAAAACCCAGCACCTTGGCGCCGGCTTTTTTAGCAATCTCACGGGCCTTGTCGATGTCGTTGAGGTCGGCGGCAGTCAGCTCGGGGTTGTACTTGAGAATCGAGTCGAACACCGACAGGCGCACAAACGGCTCACCGAAGTGGAACACCTTGTCACCGTAGGGCACGTCGGTGCTGCCGAGGACCAGTTGCGCCAGTTCGCGGAACAACTCTTCAGTCAGGTCCATGTTGTCTTCGTAGTCGGCGTAAGCCTGGTAGAACTCCAACATGGTGAACTCAGGGTTGTGCCGGGTCGAGACGCCTTCGTTACGGAAGTTGCGGTTGATCTCGAAGACCTTCTCAAAACCACCGACCACCAGACGCTTGAGGTACAGCTCAGGCGCAATACGCAGGAACATTTCCATGTCCAGCGCATTGTGGTGCGTCTCAAACGGCTTGGCCGCGGCGCCACCAGGGATGGTCTGCAGCATCGGCGTTTCGACTTCGAGGAAGTCGCGCTGCATCAGGAAGCTGCGGATGTGCGCAATCACTTGCGAACGCACGCGGAAGGTCTGGCGCACGTCTTCGTTGACGATCAGGTCAACATAGCGCTGGCGATAGCGCTGTTCGGTGTCAGTCAGGCCGTGGTGCTTATCCGGCAGCGGGCGCAGTGACTTGGTCAGCAGGCGCACTTCCGTCATTTCCACGTACAGGTCGCCCTTGCCAGAACGGGCCAGGGTGCCCACAGCCGCAATGATGTCGCCCATGTCCCAGGTTTTCACTGCGGCCAGGGTTTCTTCGGACAGGGTCTTACGGTTGACGTAGACCTGAATACGCCCGGTCATGTCCTGGAGCACCATAAAGGAGCCACGGTTGAGCATGATGCGTCCGGCAACCTTGACCGGAATGGCAGCCTCGGCCAGCTCTTCCTTGGTCTTCTCGGCGTACTGTTTCTGCAGGTCGGCGCAGTAGTTCTCGCGGCGGAAGTCATTCGGGAATGCGTTGCCCTGCGCACGGATGGCAGCAAGCTTTTCTTTGCGCAAGGCAATCAGCTTGTTTTCTTCCTGTTGCTGGTCTTCGTGAGAAAGGCCTTGGGGGTCGAGTTGTTGGTCGCTCATGGTCGGTTGTCTGTCCTGTAAATCGTTGCTTGGGCACGGGCCCGGCGGATGGTTGGGCGGCGCATAACACCACCCAACCGGCCTAAAACCTTCTCTCGGCGGTTAGAGCCCTTGTTTCAGGCTCGCCACCAGGTATTCGTCGATATCGCCGTCGAGCACTTTGTCGCAGTCGCTGCGCTCGACGTTGGTGCGCAGATCTTTGATCCGCGAAGCATCGAGCACATAGGAGCGAATCTGATGACCCCAGCCGATATCCGACTTGGTGTCTTCCAGCGCCTGGGAGGCTTCGCGGCGTTTCTGCATCTCCAGCTCGTAGAGCTTAGCCCGCAGCATTTTCATCGCCGTGTCACGGTTGGCGTGCTGGGAGCGCTCGTTCTGGCAGCTGACCACGGTATTGGTCGGTACGTGGGTGATACGCACCGCCGAGTCAGTGGTGTTAACGTGCTGACCGCCCGCGCCCGAGGAGCGGTAGGTGTCGGTGCGCAGATCCGCCGGGTTGATATCGATTTCAATGTTGTCATCGATTTCCGGCGAGACAAACACTGCGGTAAACGAGGTGTGGCGGCGGTTACCCGAGTCAAATGGACTCTTGCGTACCAAGCGGTGCACGCCAATCTCGGTGCGCAGCCAACCATAGGCGTACTCGCCCTTGATATGCAGGGTCGCACCTTTGATCCCGGCGACTTCGCCGGCAGACAGTTCCATGATGATGGCTTCAAAACCGCGCTTGTCGGCCCAGCGCAGGTACATGCGCAGCAGCATGTTGGCCCAGTCCTGAGCCTCAGTACCGCCGGAACCGGCCTGGATATCCAAATACGCGTTGTTAGCGTCCATCTCGCCACTGAACATGCGGCGGAACTCAAGCTTTTCGAGGATATCGCGCAGGCGCTCGACTTCGGCCGCGACATCATCGGCGGCCGTTTGGTCGTCTTCTTCAGCGGCCATTTCCAGCAGGTCGCGCGAATCAGCCAGGCTGCTATTGAGATCATCCAAGGTGTCGACGATCAATGCCAGCGAGGCACGCTCGCGGCCTAGATTCTGCGCGTACTCAGGGTTATTCCAGACATTAGGGTCTTCGAGCTCGCGGTTTACTTCGACCAGGCGATCATGTTTGTGATCGTAGTCAAAGATACCCCCGAATGGTTTGGGTGCGCTCGGACAAGTCTTTGATGCTGTTGAGGATCGGGTTAATTTCCATGGCGTTCAGCACTCGCAGGCGATTGAGGTGTACAGCGGCCTAGTGCGGCCCGACGAGCAAGCATCACGGCTGCTCAGCGGACGCGGCGACCTGACCGTGGCCCCGAAGTTTTAGAAAAGCCGGCGAGTATAGCGCAGTCAATAGCCGGCTTGCAGCCTGCGTGTAACACGGTGGGGAGGCTGGCCATCACGCCGCCCCTGCGCGTTATGGCTCAATCTCGCTCGGCTACGCCGACTTGGTTACGCCCGTTCTGCTTGGCCAGGTACAAGCCGCGGTCGGCTAACTCGACCAGATCGGTCGCGGCCATGCCCGTCTGCGGGGTGAGCGTGGCAACGCCCAGGCTGATGCTGACAATCGAGTCTTGGCCGGGCTGCTCATGGGGAATCGCCAAGGCCTGCACACAGAGGCGGACCTTCTCAGCCAGCAAGCGTGCGCCGCCACGCGAGGTGCCCGGCAGGATCATAGCGAATTCTTCCCCGCCATAACGCGCCGCCAAGTCTGAGGAGCGGCTGCACATTTCACTCATGCAGGTCGCGACTTTACGCAAGGCTTCATCCCCTTCCACATGACCAAAGCGATCATTAAAGGCTTTGAAGTAGTCGACATCGATCATCAGCAGCGACACCTCGCTTTGCTCGCGCAAGGCACGTGACCACTCACTGCTCAGGCAGTCATCAAAATGCCGACGGTTGGCCAGGCCGGTCAAGCCGTCAGACCTCATCAAGCGCTGCAGCACCAGATTGGCCTCGAGCAATTGCTGCTGGCTTTCACGCAACGCACGGAAGGCCTCATCACGCTGCTGCAAGGCTAAGTAAGAGCGTGAGTGGTAGCGAATGCGCGCCACCAACTCAATCACGTCAGGCAGTTTGACCAGGTAATCATTGGCCCCGCGAGAAAATGCCAGGCTCTTGATTTTGGGGTCTTCCTTGGTCGACAGCACGATAATCGGTACATCCTGCAGCGCCCGGCGGCCACGGTAATGGGCCAGCAATTCGAGGCCATCAACCCCCGGCATGACCAGATCTTGCAAGATAACCGTCGGTTTTATCTGCTCCGCCAAACTGACGGCCAGCAAAGGATCCGAACAAAAATGGAATGCAATATTCGCCTCATTCGCTAACGCTCTACGTACAGCCTCACCAATCATCGCCTGATCATCAACCAGTAAGACCATCAATGGAGTCGATACCGGCGCGTCCTCCTGAGCACCGTTAAACTGAGTAAAATCCTGCATACCACATTCTCCGGGCTCGATGCCCTCTATCGTTATAGACCCTGCAACAGCCAACAACACTTAAGCGACTCCAGCCGTTAATCAAACAGCGCCACAAGACGCCGACCAATCTCGGTCAGCGGTAATATTTCCGATGCAGCATCAAGCTGCGCAGCCGCTTTGGGCATGCCATACACCGCACAACTGGCCTGATCCTGCGCAATCGTCAGAAACCCGCGCTGGCGCATATTCAGCAGCCCCTGGGCACCATCGCGGCCCATACCAGTGAGCAATACACCGACGGAGTCGCCCTGCCAGTTGGCGACCACACTGTCAAAAAACACATCGATCGACGGCCGATAAATATGTGCGCTGGGCTCGGCGCTGTAGGTCAACTCGCCATTACGCTGCAAGACCAGATGATCATTACTGCCCGCCAACAACACCGTCCCAGGCTGCGGCACGTCGCCTGCGCGGGCTAAACGGACCGGCAGCGGCGACTCACTGGCCAGCCATTGCGCCATACCGGCAGCGAAGGTCTCGTCCACATGCTGCACCAGCACGATGGCAGCGGGAAACCCGGCGGGCAGTTGCTTGAGCAACTCAACCAAGGACGCCGGCCCACCAGCCGACGCACCAATAACCACCAAGCGCTGACGACAACTGCTGCTCTCACGTGGGGCTGACGGCGCGGCTTTACGGACATTTTTTTGCCCCAAGAGCAAGCCCAGGTTGTGGATCTTGCGCAGCAGCATGGCGGCATCCGGCAACGCGGCTTCACCCAACACGGGCGTGGCCACCACATCCAGCGCGCCATAGCCCATAGCCTCGAACACCCGGCTGACATGACGCTCGACATCTGAGGTGACGATCAAGATGGCGCAGGGCGTCTCGGCCATGATCTGCCGGGTTGCTTCAACGCCATCCATTTCAGGCATCAATAAGTCCATCAACAGCAAGTCCGGGGTGTCGTCACGACAGCGCTGCACAGCCTCTGCACCACTGCCCGCCACCCAGGCCACCTGATGCTCCGGCGCCCGCGCCAGCGCGCGACGCAACGCCTCCACGGCCAGCGGCATATCGTTGACTATTCCGATTCTCATCCCTGTGCCTCACCTATCAGTACCTGCACCGCATCCAGTAGCGCCTCATCATGAAAGCTGGCTTTGGCCAGGTAGTAATCCGCGCCGGCATCCAACCCGCGGCGACGATCCTCCTCACGATCCTTATAAGACACCACCATCACTGGCAACGTGCGCAGGCGGCTATCGCGACGCAGCAAGGTCACCAGCTCGATACCGTCCATGCGCGGCATGTCGATATCGGTAATCAACAAATCAAAGTGCTCGTCGCGCAGCGCATTCCAACCATCCATGCCGTCCACGGCAACCGCCACTTCGTAGCCTCGACTGAGCAACAGCTTGCGCTCAAGCTCGCGCACCGTCAGTGAGTCATCGACCACCAGTACACGTTTGCGAGCGGCTTCCTGAACACCCTGGCTGCGCCGATCAACTCGCTCCAGATGGCCACTGCCCAGGAGTTTGCCAATTGAGCTGAATAAGTCTTCAACGTCGAGAATTAGCACCGGCGTGCCGTCATCCAGCAAGGCACCCGCCGACACGTCGCGAACCTTACCCAGCCGCGCGTCGAGCGGCATGACTACAAGGGTGCGCTCGCCAATAAAACGATCCACGGCAATGCCGTAAAGGTTGTCACGCTCACGGATCAGCACCAGCGCAATCCCCACCTCTTCGCAGCGTCCTTCCGGGCGTTGCAATAACTGGCTGGCCGCGATCAGGCTGACATGCCGATCACCGTGCCAGAAGTGCTGACGCCCCTCTAGCTGCACGACATCCTCGACGCTCACCCGCAGCATGTGTTCGATGTGCGCCAAGGGGAAGGCATAGGCTTCACCAGCAATGTCCACCACCAGACTGCGCACCACGGACAGCGCCAGCGGCACCTGCAGGATGAAGGTACTGCCCTCACCACGGCGAGCCTCAAGGCGTACGCTGCCACGCAGTTGACGCAACGCGTGCTGCACCGCGTCCAGCCCCACACCTCGGCCAGACATTTCACTGACCTGCTCACGCAGACTGAACCCCGGCAAGAACAGAAACGCCAGTAGCTCGTCCTCACTCAGCCTGGCGGCGGTCTCGGCACTGGCGAATTTACGCGTGACGACCACCTCACGCAGGTGCTCTACATCGACACCGGCACCGTCATCACTAAGCTCCAGCACCAGCATGCCGGCACGGTGACGGGCCCGCAGCAGCAGTCGCCCTTCCTCGGCTTTACCCTTGCGTACGCGCAGCTCGGGGAGCTCGATGCCATGGTCAAGGGCGTTACGCAGCAGGTGGGTTAAGGGCGCATCGAGTCGTTCAAGTACATCGCGATCAACTTGCGTGGCGTCCCCTTCAATGTCCAGGCGCACCTGCTTACCCAGCGAGCGCCCAAGGTCACGCACCATCCGCGCACGCCCGACCAGCACATCGGCCAGCGGGCGCATGCGTGAGGACAGTGCGGCGTCGTAGAGTGAGCGGCTGCGCAGGCCACCCTCCCAGGAAAATTCATCAAAAGCCTCGAAATGCGTCTGCAGTAATTGCTGACACTCGGCCAACTGCGCCCGGGACTCATCGAGCAGTGCCTGCGCCTGCGGCTCTAGCGAACTGTTCAAGGTTAAATCGCGCAACCCGTCCAGAGCGCGCCGAACCGCTGTTTGCTGGCGCTTAAGCCGTTGCAAAGAGTCAGTCAGCGGTTGGATCCGCTGAAACTCGACCAGGGCTTTACCCGACATGTCCAACAAGTGATCGAGGCGCTCGGCCGAAACCCGTAAAACCCGCCCACGCCCCTCATCAGGCAACTCTTCTGCAGGTTCTTGCGCCGCCACCTGCGGAGCCAGGGTGGTTTGCGGCAAAACCGGCTCTGCTGCAGTGCCACGCCCCAGAGCCGGCACGGCCGTCGCCAGCTGACGTTCGAGTAAGGCCACCAGTTGCTCAATCCGCTCGGCCGAGGGGGCATCAGCCGCATCCTGTGCGCCGACCCGGCGCAATAAGTCGGTGCCCTGCAACAGCCCGTCAATCTGCTCGGGCAGCAACCGCAACAGCCCCTCCTGGGCAGCCACCAGCAAGTCTTCCATGGCGTGAGCCACTTTAACGCCGTCATCCAAGCCAACGATTCGCGCCGCACCCTTAAGCGAATGCGCTGCACGCATGCAGGCTTCCAGTTGCCCGGCATGATTAGGCTCACGCTCCAGTATCAGCAAACCGGCATCCAGCACCTGCGCTTGGGCATCCGCCTCCATGCGGTAGAGTTCCAGCAGCGAAGCATCCCTCATCTGACCGGGCGTCATGCGAAACTCCTGCTCATGGCCTGACGCAGCAACTCATCGTCAAGCTGGGTAATACTGCGCCCCTGCCACTGAAACACCCCGCTGGAAAACTGACTGACCGCCAGCCCGCCATCGCGCACGGCCGGCTGCACCGTATGTCGCGCAATCGCATGAATCCCCTCGACTTCATCCACCGGCACCACCACGGGCCCGCCCTGCCCGGTCAGGATCAGCATACGGGCAATAACGCGCTGACCAGAAGCCTGAGAAGTACCCGCAGGGATGCCCAATAGCTCAGCCAGCGACAGGCAGGCCACCAGCGTACCGCGCACATTGGCCACCCCCAGCAGGCTGCGTGAGCGCTGATGGGGTAATGAATGAACCGGCAGCTGCGCCACCACTTCGACCAAACTACGCGTGGCGATCGCCAGCCACTCCTCGGCCACCCGGAACAACAGCAGCGAACAATGCTCGACGAGCGGCTCATCGACCACCAGCTCAACATCGTCTTGCATGGCCGCATAGCGCTCAAGCAGTTGGATCGCGGCGGCGGCGTGGACCTCACAGTTGCGGCAGTGCACGTGCTCAACCAAGCGCTCACAGCTTTTATCGCCCCGAACCCCAATGCGGTTCCAGCAATCATCGATACGTGCGGCGCTCTGCGTCGGTATCAGGTTATCGATCATCGCGCTTCACTCCAGAAGGGCTCGCTCGGTTGACCCGCTGTTGCAACCGCTTGGCACCGCTATGGTCACCGCGCGCCGCCAACAGCGCCGCCAAGTGCACCAGGCTCTCAACATGTTCGGGTTCAAGGTAAAGCGCTTTACGGTAGTAACCTTGGGCAACATCGCCCTGGCCGGCCATGTCATTGAGCAAGCCCATCCAGTAAAACGCATCGGCGCTGGGGCCATGCTCAAGCAGATAACGCTCACAGCCCTGAAGGGCCTCGGCACTGTGACCGGCATCGGCCAGCGCTACAATTCGGGCCAACGCACTGGCCGCCTCATCGAGCGGCGCAGCAGGCACCACAGGCCGCTCAGCACGCACACGCGAAGCCGGTGAAGGCCGTACCGGGCGAACGGGGGCTGGCGCGACCCATTGCGCCGTTGCCTTGAATGCAGGTGCCGCCAGCGCACGCTGGAAAGCAAAGGTCAGCGGCGTTTTCAACGCCTGCATCCCGCGCTGGGTGAGCAAGCTGGCCTCCGCAGGGCCGACGAAGAAGGTGCCGCCGTCGCCCAGTAAGCGCTGCAAGCCATCGAGCACCGCATGCTGCGTAGGGCGATCAAAATAAATCAGCAGGTTGCGGCAGAAGATAAAGTCAAAAGGCGCTTCGCCGCCCAGCACATGGCTATCCATCAAGTTGCCACAGCGCAGTTTGACCCTGTCGCGCACGCGCGCCTGCAACTGAAAACCGCTGTCAGTGGCGTCGAAATAACGCTCGCAAAAACTCAAATTCTGACCACGAAACGAGTTGCGACTATAGTGGCCCAGTCGCGCCAGCTCCAGTACCCGGGCACTGACATCCAGCGCTTCGACCTGAAAAGAAGCGGGGGCGAAGCCGGCATCCAGCAGCGCCATGACAATCGAGTAAGGTTCCTCGCCACTGGAGCACGGCAGGCTGAGCAGGCGCAACGGGCGGCTGCCACACAGTGCCGCCTTGCGCTTGAGCGCCAGTTCTACCAATGCGACAAACGACTCTGGGTAGCGGAAAAACCAGGTTTCCGGCACGACCACAGCCTCAACCAGCGCCTGTTGCTCGGTCGTTGAGCCATTCACGTGCTGCCAATAATCGGCCTGCGCAGAAATACCCTGCGCCTGCATGCGCTGACGAATCGCACGCTCGATCACCAGCCGCCCAACCGACTCAGCCTCCAGGCCGATCAGCCGCTTCAGCAGGTGCTCCACCTGAGCAATCATGATGCCGCGCCGCCACTAGGGAACAGCAACGCACAGACATCGTCCGGCAGCAGCCCTGCGACCTCGATGCGCTGCACCAGCCCCTGCGCAGACGCCTGCACGGCGCCCAGATAGTGCGCCTCACCGGCACTCAGGCCGGCGTCACGGAAAGCACTATCCGCCAGGCGTAGGGTATCGGTGGCTTTCTCCAGAACCAGCCCCAGCACACGATTGGCTGGACGGTAATGCACCAGCACCAACCGGGTACTGGCCAATGCAGCGGCAGGCCGCCCACAGGCACGCACCAGCAGATCGATTACCGGGACCAACGCGCCACGGTATTCAAAGCCACCCGCAACCCAGGTAGGTGCCTGCGGAAAAGCCTTCAGACGACGCAAGGGCAACACCTCAACCACCTCGTGCACATTGAGCGCATAGCGGTCCTGATCCAGGCTGAACAACAGATAAAGCTCGCCCGCCTCACGCGCAGAAGACGCCTGACCAGCATTCGGGCTCGGCATATTCAGACCTTGAATCGGCTGACGCCGCTACGCAGGCTACCGGCTACCTGGTTCAGCTCATCAATCGCAGCACCGGCCTGGCGCAGCGAATCCACCGTCTGGCCGCTGGCTTCGCTCAACTGCACCAGCGCCTGATTGATCTGCTCGGCCCCCGTCGCCTGGGCCTGCATGCCCTCGTCAACCATCTGCACCCGCGGCGCCAACGCCTGCACCTGATGAATGATCTGCGTCAGCTGATCACCAACCTGGGCCATTTCGCTATTCCCTCGGCGCACCTCTTCGGAGAACTTGTCCATGCCCATAACACCGGCCGACACCGCTGACTGGATCTCGCGCACCATTTGTTCAATGTCATAGGTAGCGACTGCCGTCTGATCGGCCAGGCGACGCACCTGGGTGGCCACCACGGCAAAGCCACGGCCGTATTCGCCTGCTTTCTCGGCCTCAATCGCGGCGTTCAGGGACAGCAGATTGGTCTGATCCGCCACTTTGACGATGGTGGTCACCACATGATTGATGTTGCCGGCCTTCTCGTTAAGGATCGCCAGCTTGGCATTCACCACCTCCGCAGCCCCCACCACATGGCGCATTACATCTTCCATGCGGGCCAGACCTAACTGACCCGAACCGGCCAGCACCGAGGTGTGTTCAGCGGTACCGGACACCTCACTCATGGTGCGCACCAGGTCGCGCGACGTTGCGGCAATCTCCCGCGAGGTGGCGCCGATTTCCGTGGTGGTGGCGGCCGTTTCAGTGGCCGTGGCTTGCTGCTGCCTGGACGTAGCCGCAATCTCGGTGATGGACGTGGTCATCTGCACCGCCGAGCGCTGCGCTTGGGCCACCAGGGTCTTGAGCTCATCAGCCATGCTGTTGAAGCCTTCCTCGATGGCATTGAACTCATCCCGCCGGCCCATATCCAAACGCGCCGAAAGGTCACCGGAACCAAGCTTCTTGAAGGTCTCCACCACGGCAATGATGGGCAAGCTAATCGCCCGCTGCAGACTCACTGAACTGAGAATAGCCACGCCCAGAACAATCAGAATGGCCAGCACCAGGCTCAATTTGGTTGAGCCAACCTCAGTCACAATCTGCTGCACCGCCTGTTCAGCAAATTGCCGGTTCAATTCGAACAATTGGCTCAATACCGCGCGGGCCTCCGTCCAGGCCGGCAACAGCTGCTCACGGCCCAACTGCGAAGCCTCCTCGGCACGCCCGGCGGCAATCAACTCAAGAAATTGAGCGTGCAGCGTCAGGTACTGATCACGCTTGAGCACGAAACGCTGCGCTTCAACACGTTCCGCCTCACTGCTGATGGTGTTCTGGTAATCCGCCCAGGTTGTCTCCAGGCGCTGCAACAGCTCTTCGAAGGTTTTACGCTCGGTGGCACTCAGGCTCAGACCGGCCGCGCCCTCCTGGCTAACGATCAGCAGGCGCTGGCTTTCCAGCAGATGATCAGCCCAGGCCAGCCGCGCCAAGCCGACCAACTGCATACCCGGCGCAGCCGATGTACTCACCTTGATCGCGGCCTGCTCGACTGTCGCCAAGCGGTAATAGGCGGTGGCAGATAGCAGCAGAAGGATCACGACCACCACAGAAAAGCTCGCGATGATGCGTTGCCGGACAGTCAAGTTCTTCACAATATTCCCCACTCGGTTAAACGCACCCGGCCAGCCACAGGCTGACCGCGGTTAAATAGATGCAAAGACTCTAGAGATTGCCCTAGCCAGCGGCAAGCCTTGAAACAGCAGGAAAGACAAAGGCACCGACTCTCAGCCCACGCCCTGCAAACAACTGAGCCACGCCACCGCCAGAGCAAAGGGTCGGCGTCGCTGCTGCCCGCCTTGATATTTGTCGCGTGCACCAGGCTCAAGCCCTCGCCAGCGCCGTGACCTCCGTACGGGCAACCTACCCCTGGCGGATAATTATTGAGCCCGCAGACGCAGCAACTGGTCAGCCAGCTCGGCTGCATGCCGCTCGACCACCAACGGCACCAGATTGTCGCTGTAGCCAACCAGACGCGCGTAGATAAACGTCCAGCGCGTCAGCGCTCGCTGTAATCGCTGCTGCTGCGCCTGCGTCAGTTCAGGGGCAAGGCTGGTGAGTTCGCCATCGACCTGCTTGGCCAGCACATCGATATCCTGATTCAGGTAATGCGCCTGTTGCTCAGGCAAGGTCTCGATACCACCGACATAGGCCCGCGCCGTGTAGCGCGCCGCCAGGTATTGCACCTTGGCCGGCAGGCTTTGCAAAAGCAGATCCGCCGGCTGCAGTGGCTGCGCCAGGCCTTTGAGCAGCTGTAGCTCAAGCGTTTCAAGTGCGACCAGCAACTCACGCTGGGCCTTGCTGTATTGGAAGTTGAACGCCCACGGCAGGTCTGGTTCGCCGGGGTTATAAGCCAGCGTTTGCTCAATCAGCGTAATAAAGGCGGCCAGCGGCGGCTGCAGTTGCGCCATCGCCAAACGCGCGGAGTCGGTTAAGGGCTGCGCCTGCAAGGTCTCCACGCTCGCACGCAATTTATCCAGATCAACCTGCACCTTAGTTGCCAGCTCGGCATAGCCACCTTCACCACGATGCACAAACAGATCCGTACCGGCGCGAAACACCTGCACCTGCGCCAGCTGTACCTGCGTCAGCGCTACATCAGGAGCAGCCTGCAATAACTGACTGACACCCAGCAACCCCAGCAAAAGCAGGCAGGCCTTATACAAGCGACGCATTGATTACTCATCCACAACATGAAGGGCGCCGAGTATAGGGACGTGGCCTCAACACGGCCAACACTCCCCTAGGCAACCACACGCATTCGTTATAAAAGAACACACCAGCCTTCGTTCGATAAATCACAAACCCTGACACATCTCTCGCCGCGAGCTACCGCCGCATGATGACCCTACGCCAGATCCGCCATTTCATTGCCGTCGCCGAGACCGGCTCGATCTCCGCCGCCGCCCAGGCGGTGTTCATTTCACAATCGACCCTGACCTTAGCGATCCAGCAGCTGGAGGAAGAAATAGGCGTCAGCCTGTTCAATCGCCACGCCAAAGGCATGAGTCTGACCCACCAGGGCCACCAATTCCTACGCCAGGCGCACTTGATTCTGGCCACCGTGGACAACGCCAAGCGCAGCTTGCAACAGAGTACCGATCAGGTTGCGGGCAGCCTGACCATTGGCGTAACCAGCCTGGTGGCCGGGTACTACCTGGCCGACCTGATCACCCGTTTTCAGCGCGCCTTTCCCAACGTGCAAACCCGCGTGGTCGAGGACGAGCGTCCGTATATCGAGCACCTGTTGGTCAGCGGCGAGATCGATGTTGGCGTACTGATCCTCTCCAACCTCGAGGACCGCCACGCGCTGCAGACAGAGGTACTGACCCACTCGCCGCATCGACTATGGCTGCCGGCGCGCCATCCGTTACTGGAGCGCGACAGCATCAGCCTGGCGGATGTGGCCAGCGAACCGCTGATTCAGCTCAACGCCGATGAAATGGGGCTGCATACCCAACGCCTGTGGAGCCGCGCCGGCATGACGCCGAACGTCACCCTGCGCACCGCCTCAGTGGAAGCGGTGCGCAGCCTGGTGGCGGCGGGCCTTGGCCTGTCGATTCAGCCAGACATGACCTACCGCCCCTGGTCACTGGAAGGCGACATTATCGAAGCCTTGCCGCTGGCCGACCTGAGCGAGCCAATGGACGTTGGCCTGGCTTGGCGCCGAGGCACCGCGCGGCCCGCGTTAGTTGACCCGTTTCTCTCCGTGGCACGCGAACAACCACACGGCCGCAAGGTTTCGATTTAATCGAACGCTGCTTTCAATATTAAGAATTTGTCGCCCCCCTGTACCGGACTCTAGTCTCAGCTGCATATGGACGCAGGCGCTCCGGACAAGAACTGGAGCCGTTATGCAGGTAGAAACTAAAAAAAGAAGTCCGAAAATGTCCGAGCCAATCCTGTACAGCGCATTGCTGATCGACGGCCAGCTGGTCGCAGGGGAAGGTTTGGCCGAAGCCATCATCAACCCCGCCAGCGGCGAAGTACTCACCTCTATAACTGAGGCCTCGCTGGAGCAGGTGGAAGCCGCCGTACAGGCCGCCCACCGTGCCTTTGCGAGTTGGTCACGCACCACGCCAGCACAACGCGCAACTGCCTTGCTGGCCATAGCCGACGCAATCGAACAAAACGTTGAACAGCTGGCTCGTCTGGAGTCGCTGAACTGCGGCAAACCGCTGCATCTGGCTCGCCAGGACGATATTTCCGCAACCGCCGACGTATTCCGCTTCTTCGCCGGTGCCGTGCGCTGCCAGCAAGGGCAGCTGGCGGGTGAGTACGTGCCTGGCCACACCAGCATGGTGCGCCGTGATCCGGTTGGCGTGGTCGCCTCCATCGCACCGTGGAACTACCCACTGATGATGGCCGCCTGGAAGATCGCCCCAGCCTTGGCGGCCGGCAATACGCTGATTTTCAAACCATCCGAACACACGCCGCTGTCGATTCTGGCCTTGGCCCCGGCACTCGCAAAGATCCTCCCGCCGGGAGTGCTGAACATTATTTGCGGTGGTGGCGAAGGCGTCGGCAGCCAGCTGGTCGGCCACCCACGGGTGCGCATGGTGTCGCTGACCGGCGATATCGTCACAGGGCAGAAAATCCTGCAGAGCGCCGCACGCACGCTGAAACGCACACACCTGGAGCTAGGCGGCAAGGCGCCGGTGATCGTCTGCAATGACGCTGATATAGAAGCTGTGGTCGAGGGTATCCGTACCCATGGCTACTACAACGCCGGCCAAGACTGCACAGCGGCCTGCCGCATCTACGCCCAGGCAGGCATTCATGACCGCTTGGTGGCCGAACTAGGTGATGCCGTAGCGAGCATCAGCTTCGCCCGCAAGAAAGACAGCGACAATCAGATCGGTCCGCTGATCAGTGCACGCCAGCGCGATCGTGTGGCCAGCTTTGTTGAGCGAGCGCTCGGCCAACCACACATCGAGCGCGTTACCGGCGCAGCCGTGCACTCCGGCCCCGGTTTCTACTATCAGCCAACCTTGCTCGCCGGCTGCAAGCAGGGCGACGAGATTGTTCAACGCGAGGTATTCGGCCCAGTGGTCACCGTTACCCGCTTCGACCAGTTGAGCCAAGCGGTGGACTGGGCCAACGACTCTGAATACGGCCTGGCCAGTTCGGTATGGACACAGAATCTGGACAAGGCCATGCAGGTTGCCGCACGCCTGCAATACGGCTGCACCTGGATCAACACGCACTTCATGCTGGCCAGCGAGATGCCGCACGGCGGGCTCAAGCGCTCCGGCTATGGCAAGGATCTTTCCAGCGACTCACTGCAGGATTACAGCGTGGTGCGCCACATCATGGCACGCCACGGACAACAACTAGACTGACTAACACCCGTTCGGCAGCGGTCTTGCCGACAGACATTCACTGCCCTAATAACAGCCCAAAAGAAGAGGGAATTCCGATGTCCGCGCACAAAACCGCAGTGCTTAGCGCACTTACAACCGCCCTGTTGGCCATCAGTGCCGCACAGGCCGCCGAACCACTGAAAACCCTCGGCGCAGCCGAAGGCCAAGTCGACATCATTGCCTGGCCCGGCTATATCGAACGCGGTGAAACCGACAAAGGCTATGACTGGGTCACCCAGTTCGAGGCCGACAGTGGCTGCAAGGTCAACGTAAAAACCGCCGCCACCTCCGACGAGATGGTCAGCCTGATGGCCAAAGGTGGCTATGATCTGGTCACGGCTTCCGGCGATGCTTCGCTGCGCCTGGTGGCAGGTAAACGGGTACAACCGATCAACACCGCCCTGATCCCGAACTGGACCAACGTCGACGAACGACTCAAGGATGCGCCTTGGCATACCGTGGCCGGTCAGCACTACGGCACCCCCTACCAGTGGGGCCCGAATGTGCTGATGTACAACAGCAACGTATTCAAGACCGCACCAACCAGCTGGTCTGTGGTGTTCAAGGAACAGAACCTGCCAGACGGGAAAAGCAACAAAGGCCGCGTACAGGCCTATGACGGTCCGATCTATATCGCCGATGCCGCGCTGTATCTGAAGGCCAGCAAACCCGAGTTAGGCATCAACGATCCGTATCAGCTCACCGAAGCCCAGTACGCCGCCGTGCTGGATGTGCTGCGCGCTCAGCAACCGCTGATTCACCGCTACTGGCACGATGCGACTGTGCAAATGAGCGATTTCAAGAACGAAGGCGTCATGGCCTCTGGTTCATGGCCGTATCAGGTCAACGCCCTGCAACTGGAAACACAGCCGATTGCCTCCACCGTACCTGTTGAGGGCGCCACCGGTTGGGCCGACACCACCATGCTGCACGCTGAGGCCAAGCACCCCGTCTGCGCCTACAAATGGATGGACTGGTCGCTGCAGCCCAAGGTCCAGGGTGATGTTGCGTCCTGGTTCGGCTCACTGCCAGCGGTACCCGCCGCCTGCAAGGACAACCAACTGCTCGGCGCCGAAGGCTGCAAGGTTAACGGCTTCGACAACTTCGAGAAGATTGCCTTCTGGAAAACCCCGCAGTCCGAGGGCGGCAAGTACGTGCCCTATAGCCGCTGGACCCAGGACTACATCGCCATCATGGGTGGTCGCTAACAGCGAGTAAGGCTCTACGTAGGATGGGTGGAGCGCAACGATACCCATCAACGAGTTCAGGCATACCACCCAGACCATCGCCTCAATGGCGATGGGTATCGCCAGCTCAACCCATCCTACAAAGGCTCCTGACCCACCTGCTCTGTTGAGCCTCTGCGGTGGATGGATAGAGCGCCATCCACCTTACGCTGCGGCAAGTCCGCAGCGGTTAACCGTTGTACATCCACCACCGACTCTTGCGCCTTGTGTCGGCAAACCCAAACGGGAGAGACGGTGGTGGGTGGCTTTTATCCTGGAGTTAGTGAAATGACCCTTGCAGTGCAATTTACCGATGTGTCCCGCGCGTTCGGCGACGTCAAAGCCGTCGACCGGGTTTCCATCGACATCCAGGATGGCGAATTCTTCTCCATGCTCGGCCCTTCCGGCTCAGGCAAAACCACCTGCCTGCGCCTGATCGCCGGCTTTGAGCAGCCCAGCGCGGGCTCCATTCGTATTCACGGCGTTGAGGCCGTCGGCCTTGCGCCCTACCGCCGTGACGTCAACACGGTGTTCCAGGATTACGCCCTGTTCCCACACATGAACGTGCTGGAAAACGTCGCCTACGGCCTCAAGGTCAAAGGCGTCGGCAAACCCGAGCGCCTGGCCCGCGCCGAAGAAGCCCTGGGCATGGTTGCCCTCGGTAGCTATGGCGGGCGTAAACCGGTACAGCTGTCCGGCGGCCAACGTCAGCGTGTGGCCTTAGCCCGCGCCCTGGTCAACCGCCCGCGGGTGCTGCTGCTCGACGAGCCGCTGGGCGCGCTGGACCTCAAGCTACGCGAGCAAATGCAGAGCGAGCTGAAAAAGCTGCAGCGGCAACTGGGCATAACCTTCATCTTCGTCACCCACGACCAGAGTGAAGCGCTGTCCATGTCGGACCGCGTGGCAGTATTCAACAAGGGCCGCATCGAGCAGGTCGACACCCCACGCAACCTCTACATGAAACCGGCCACGCCGTTCGTAGCCGAGTTTGTCGGCACGTCCAACGTACTCAAAGGCGAGTTGGCCATGCAACTCAATGGCTCGCCGCTGCCCGTATCGATTCGCCCGGAACACACCCGCCTGGCAAACGGCGAAGCACTGGGCAGCGACGAGGTCGAGGTCAGCGGTCTGCTGCACGACATTCAGTACCAGGGGGCCTCAACGCGCTTCGAGATCCAGCTGGAGAACGGTCAGAACTTCTCCGTCAGTCAGGCCAACAATCAATGGCAACTGGGCGACGCGCCGGTACAACAGGGCCAGCGGGTGAGTGCGCGCTGGGCGCGTGGGGCCATGGTCGGCCTGCGCGAGGAGATGTGACATGAGCAGCCAGAGCCTCGCCCTCGACAACCCAGGCGGCCTGCTACGGCGCCTGTCTGACCTGCTCTACCGCAAGCCAACACTGTACCTGTCGATGCTGCTGATCCCGCCGCTGCTGTGGTTCGGCGCAGTTTACCTGGGCTCGCTGCTGACCCTGCTGTGGCAAGGCTTCTACACCTTCGACGACTTCAGCATGACGGTCACCCCGGACCTCACGCTGGCCAACTTCGCCGCCCTGTTCCAGGCGGCGAACTTCGACATCATCCTGCGCACCGTGAGCATGGCGGTGGCGGTGTCGATCGCCAGCGGCCTGGTGGCCTTCCCTATTGCCTATTACATGGCGCGCTACACCACAGGCAAGACCAAGGCGTTTTTCTACATCGCCGTGATGTTGCCAATGTGGGCCAGCTACATCGTCAAGGCCTATGCCTGGACCCTGCTGCTGGCCAAAGGTGGCGTGGCCATGTGGTTTATCCAGGCGCTGCACCTGCAACCACTGCTGGAGCTGATCCTCGGCATCCCCGGGGTGGGTGGCAACACCCTGTCGACGTCACACCTGGGGCGTTTCCTGGTGTTTGTCTATATCTGGCTGCCATTTATGATCCTGCCCATACAGGCCTCCCTGGAGCGTCTGCCGCCCTCCTTACTGCAAGCCTCGGCCGACCTTGGTGCCAAACCTCGGCAGACCTTTATGCAGGTGATTCTGCCGTTGTCGATCCCTGGTATCGCCGCCGGCTCGATCTTCACCTTCAGCCTGACCCTCGGTGACTTCATCGTGCCGCAGCTGGTGGGCCCACCCGGCTTCTTCATCGGCAACATGGTGTATGCGCAACAGGGCTCGATCGGCAACATGCCGATGGCCGCCGCCTTTACTTTGGTGCCGATCGTGCTGATCGCCGTCTACCTGTCCATCGTCAAACGTCTGGGGGCCTTCGATGCGCTCTAACGCCGAAAAACACGGGGAGCAGGCTTCCTGGGGGCTGAAACTGGCTGCCTGGGGCGGGCTGGTATTTCTCCACTTCCCGATCCTGATCATCTTCATGTATGCCTTCAACACCGAGAGCTCGAGCTTCAGCTTTCCGCCGCAAGGCTTCACCTTGCACTGGTTCAGCGTGGCCCTGGCGCGCCCAGACGTGCTGGAAGCGATCAAACTGTCCGCGCAGATCGCCGCCCTGGCGACCGTGGTCGCCATGATCCTCGGCACCCTGGCCGCCGCCGCGCTGTACCGCCGCGACTTCTTCGGCAAAGAAAGCATCTCCATGCTGCTGATCCTGCCCATCGCCCTGCCCGGCATCATCACAGGTCTGGCGCTACTAGCGGCGTTCAAGCGCTTCGGCATCGAGCCAGGCTTCCTGACC
This sequence comes from Pseudomonas sp. MIL19, assembly GCF_028680365.1. Taxonomy (NCBI): domain Bacteria; kingdom Pseudomonadati; phylum Pseudomonadota; class Gammaproteobacteria; order Pseudomonadales; family Pseudomonadaceae; genus Pseudomonas; species Pseudomonas sp. MIL19. The sequence goes on from NZ_JAPPVG010000003.1 coordinate 205,937, forward strand.
ATTGTGATTGGCCATGCCACCTTCTGCGTGGTGATCGTCTACAACAACGTCATCGCCCGTTTCCGCCGCACCAGCCACAGCCTGATAGAGGCCAGCATGGACCTGGGCGCCGACGGCTGGCAGACCTTCCGCTACATCGTCCTGCCCAACCTCGGTTCAGCCTTACTGGCGGGCGGCATGCTGGCGTTTGCCCTGTCGTTTGACGAAATCATCGTCACCACCTTTACCGCAGGCCATGAACGCACCCTGCCGCTGTGGCTGCTCAACCAGTTGGCTCGCCCGCGCGATGTGCCGGTAACCAACGTGGTGGCGATGCTCGTGATGCTGGCCACCATGCTGCCAATCCTCGGTGCCTACTACCTGACCAAAGGCGGTGAAGGCGTAGCCGGCAGCGGCAAATGATTCCCCCTCCCCCATGTGGGGAGGGCCAACCCAAGTTCTGCAAACCCATGCGAGGTTTAAGCGATGCAAACCAAACTGCTGATCAATGGCCAACTGGTCGCTGGCGAAGGCGCTGCCCAGGCCGTGCTCAACCCGTCCGTCGGCACCACCCTGGTGGAAATCGCTGAAGCCAGTCCGGCTCAGGTCGACGCCGCCGTTCGCGCTGCCGATGCGGCCTTCGACAGCTGGTCGCAAACCGCCCCCAAAGACCGTTCGAGCCTGCTGCTGCAACTGGCCGACAAGATCGACGCCCACGCCGCAGAACTCGCCCGCCTGGAATCCAACAACTGCGGCAAACCCTACAGCGCTGCATTGAATGACGAGCTGCCTGCCGTCGCTGACGTATTCCGTTTCTTCGCCGGTGCCAGCCGTTGCATGAGTGGCTCCGCTGCCGGTGAATACCTGCCGGGCCATACCTCGATGATCCGCCGTGATCCGATTGGCGTAATTGCCTCCATCGCGCCGTGGAACTACCCGCTGATGATGGCCGCCTGGAAACTCGGCCCAGCCTTGGCTGCTGGCAACACCGTGGTACTCAAGCCATCTGAGCAGACGCCACTGACTGCGCTGAAGCTGGCTGAGTTCCTCGCTGACATATTCCCGGCAGGGGTCGTCAACATCGTTTTCGGTCGCGGCGCGAGCGTCGGCGCGCCACTGACAGCCCATCCGAAAGTGCGCATGGTCTCGTTGACGGGCTCAATCCCTACCGGCTCAGCCATCATCAGCAGCACCGCCGACAGCGTGAAGCGCATGCACATGGAGCTGGGCGGTAAAGCGCCAGTAATCATCTTCGATGACGCTGATATCGATGCTGCGGTGGAAGGCATTCGCACCTTCGGTTTCTACAACGCCGGCCAGGACTGCACCGCTGCCTGCCGTATCTATGCGCAAAAAGGCATCTACGAGCAGTTCGTGGCCAAACTGGGCGAGGCCGTGAGCAGCATCAAATACGGCCTACAGGACGACGAAAGCACCGAGCTCGGCCCGCTGATCACTTCTGCCCATCGCGACCGCGTTATCGGCTTCGTCGATCGTGCCAAGGCGGTCCCGCACATCAAGGTGGTGACTGGCGGCAACGCGGTCGAGGGCCCCGGTTTCTTCTTCGAGCCGACCGTACTGGCGGGTGCTTTGCAGGACGACGAAATCGTCCGCCGCGAAGTATTCGGCCCGGTGGTTTCGGTCACCCAGTTCGACGATGAAGCGCAGGTGCTGGCCTGGGCCAACGACTCCGACTACGGCCTGGCCTCCTCACTGTGGACCAGCGACGTGGGCCGCGCGCACCGCATGTCCGCGCGCCTGCAGTACGGCTGCACCTGGGTTAATACGCACTTCATGCTGGTCAGCGAGATGCCCCATGGCGGCGTGAAACTGTCCGGTTACGGCAAGGACATGTCCATGTATGGGCTTGAGGACTACACCGCGATCCGTCATGTCATGTTCAAACACTGATTTGGGCTACTGCGCTCAGCCCACATCGCTCCGTTTTTTCCACCACCACGAAAATCATCTGGAGCAATAACAAATGCAAAATGCACTCCGCACTATCAGCTTTCTCGCCCTGTTCGCCTGTGCCGGCCTGGCCCAGGCGGCAGATGATGCCAAGGCTATCGTCGATGGCTATATGGCTGCCTGGAACGCCCACGATGCCGACAAGGCTGCGACCTTTCTCGCTGAAGACGCCGTGTATTTCGACGCCACGGTCGGCACGCCGCAGAACGGCAAAGCCGCCGCCCGCGACAACGTGATCAAGGTGTTTGTCGGCGCGGTGCCGGATCTGCAATGGCAGATGACCAGCGCGCCCATCGTCAGTGCTGATGGTATCGCCTTCCAGTGGAAATTCAGCGGCACCAACAGCGGTGCCTGGAGTGCGGAAACCCCAGCCACCGGCAAGCCGCTGTCATTTGAAGGCGTAAGCTTTATCCGCATCAAAGACGGCAAGATTGCCTATCAGGGCGATTACTACGACGCGCTGGGTTTCAACAAGCAACTCGGCTGGTAAACCCGGGCGCGTGCACTGCAGGCTAGAAACGCTGCAGTGCTCTAACCCGCTTGCAACTCCTGACGCACCTGCGCCTCAAGCTCGGTTTTGAGCGCTGGATCCAGCTTGAGTTGACGGGCCAGCTCTTCCAGATAAGCACGCTCCATAAAGTGCTCTTCATCAACCATTAGCACGCTGGCGACATACATTTCTGCGGCCATTTCCGGGGTACTGGCCGCGCGGGCGATTTCGGCGGGGTCCAGCGGCTTGTTCAGCTCGGCCTGCAGCCAATGCTGCAATTCGGCGTCACTGGTGAGCTTGACCAACTCGCCCTCGATCAATTGCCGCTCACGTGCATCGACATGACCATCGGCTTTGGCCGCCCCCACCAGCGCCTTGAGAATGGCCTGGCTGTGCAATTCAGCCTGCGGCGCCGGCAAGCGGTCCAGGGTTTGCGGTTCGACCTGCGGCGCATTGGCCTGCTGCGCCTGCCAGTTGTTGTAAGCCTTGTAGGCGACGACGCCCAACGCGGCCAGACCGCCATAGGTCAGCGCTTTGCCGCCCATCTTGCGCGCACTCTTGTTGCCCAGCAGCAAGCCCAGCGCACCTGCCGCCAACGCGCCACCACCCGCCCCTTTGAGCAGCGTACCCAGGTCTCCGCTCTGACCGCCCTTACCGCCCTTACCGCCCTTACCGCCGCCAAGCAAACCGCCCAGCGCGCCACCCAAACCACCGGCCGATCCACCTGCGGAGCTACCAGCGGATTTCTGCTGCATCAGGTCCTGACCGGATTTCAACAACTGATCAAGCAAGCCACGGGTAATCATCAAGCGCTCTCCCTAAAAATAGTTGTGCAAGCACACAGACAGATTCTAGAGAGCCGGGTTTACCACCACCTAACACCAGAGTGCTTCGAAAGATTGCCAACGCGCGTAACCCGCACCCAAAACGGCTATTCGTCGGTTAGCCGGCACAAAACATGTCAAATAGTGGTCACCATCACACTGTGCGGGTGGTCGATCTATATTTGGCGCCGATAGGATGGCGAACACAAAGACCCGCAACGGTAAAAGGCTATCAAGAGCCAACACCGGAGAACTGCTCCATGCAGCCATGCGTCAACCGCTATACCCACCGTTTACTCCGCAGCCTGCTCGCCAGTTGCTGGCTATTCAGCCCAGTGCTGGTGGCCGATGCGACAGCTCGCCAACCTAGCGCTTTATCGGCGGCACTCAGCGATGCGCGAATAGCCAGCTGGCAAACCCTGCTCGACAACTCCGCAGGCGATGACGAACGCGCCAAGCTGGAGCGGGTCAATCATTTCATCAATCGTTCAGTGAGTTTTGTCAGTGACCAGCAGGCCTGGGGCGCCGATGACTATTGGGCGACGCCCGCGCAGACACTGAGCCTAGGCAAAGGTGACTGCGAAGATTTCGCCATCGCCAAATACTTCAGCCTGGTGCGCATGGGCGTACCCAGCGAGAAGCTGCGCCTGACGTTCGTCAAAGCGCTCAAGCAGAACCAGGCGCATATGGTGCTGGCCTATTACCCCAGCGCCAGCGAGCAACCGCTGATTCTCGACAACCTTGACCCACGCATTCGCCCTGCCAGTGAGCGGAATGATTTGCTGCCGGTGTATTCCTTCAATAGCCACGGCGTTTTTCTGGCCAAGTCGCCGCAGCGCGTCAGCCAACCACCGGCGTTTCTTGCGCGCTGGAATGAGCTGAGTGAGCGTGCGCTGGCCGATGGTTCGGCCGCGCGCTCACCACAGAGCTAGGCCAATCAGCGTGGGCTGATATGGGCGATCAGCAGTTGCACCGATTCCTGGCCGCGAAACTCATTCACATCCAGCTTGTAGGCCAGTTCGACCCAGCGCACGGTCGGGTTCGGCCAAATCTCGCGGTCCACACCAAAGGCGATGCCGTCGAGCTGCACACTGCCGCATTCGCTTTTCAGCACCACCTTGAGGTGCCGCTCGCCGACGACACGCTGCTGTACCAACTGAAACACGCCATGAAACAGCGGCTCAGGGAAATGCTGGCCCCAAGGCCCGGCGTTGCGCAGCTCTTTGGCCAGCGGTAGGTGAAACTCTTCGATGGACAGCGCACCGTCAGACAACAGGCGACCGGTCAGATCATCCTCACAGAGTTGACGGCGCACCTCGGCATCGAAAGCCGCAGCAAAAGCCGCGAAATTGGCTTCAGGCAATGACAGCCCCGCCGCCATGGCATGCCCACCAAACTTGCTGATCAGCGCGGGATGTTTGGCGGCCACCGCATCCAGCGCATCACGGATATGGAACCCCGGCACCGAACGCGCCGACCCCTTCAGTACGCCATCGCCCGCATCGGCAAAGGCGATGGTAGGACGGTGATAACGCTCTTTCATCCGCGAGGCGAGGATACCGATTACACCTTGGTGCCAATCGGCCTCGAACAGGCACAGGCCGAACGGCATATCTTCTAGCGGCAGGTCCTTGAGCTGGGCCAAGGCCTCGCGCTGCATGCCCTGCTCAATCGCCTTACGGTCCTGATTAAGCTGATCCAGCTGCACAGCCATATCGCGGGCCAGGGCCTCGTCTTCGCAGAGCAGACATTCGATGCCCAGCGCCATATCATCCAGCCGCCCCGCCGCATTCAGCCGTGGCCCGAGGATAAAGCCGAGATCGGTGGAGGTAATACGCCGATGATCGCGCCCGGCCACCTCAAGAATCGCGCGCAAGCCCGGCCGCGCCCGACCGGCACGAATACGCGCCAAACCCTGATGCACCAGAATGCGGTTGTTGGCATCCAGCGGCACCACGTCAGCCACGCTGCCCAGGGAAACCAGATCCAGTAACTCACCGAGGTTCGGCTCAGGCCGCTGTGCAGTAAACCAACCTATTTCGCGCAGGCGCGCACGCAGCGCCAGCAACACATAGAACATCACCCCAACGCCAGCCAACGCCTTGCTGGGGAACTCACAGCCTGGCTGGTTGGGATTGACGATGGCATCCGCCGCTGGCAACTCAGCACCGGGTAAGTGGTGATCGGTGACCAGCACAGTCAAACCGGCAGCCTTGGCCGCCGCGACGCCCTCAACGCTGGAAATGCCATTGTCCACGGTAATCAACAATTGCGGCTGGCGCTCAAGCGCTACCGCGACGATCTCTGGGGTCAGGCCATAGCCGTATTCAAAGCGATTGGGCACCAGATAATCGACATGCGCGGCGCCGAGCATGCGCAAACCGAGCACGCCCACCGTACTGGCGGTGGCGCCATCGGCATCGAAGTCGCCGACGATCAACATGCGCTGGCCCTGCTGCAGGCCCAGCACCAGCAACTCCACAGCTTCAGGCATGCCCTTGAGCTGCTGATAAGGAATCAGCCGCGCCAGGCCCTTATCCAGCTCGGCAGCCGATTGCACGCCACGGGCGGCATACAAGCGGGTCAACAACGGCGGCAGAGCGCCCAGGTCAGGCAGAGTGGCAGGTAACGGGCGGGCTTCGATACGCATCAGGATTCCGGTACAAACGGTGCGGAACGTCCGCTCCTATTTTTTATTAGGGAGACGCAGAGAATCTGTTTTCGATCTCGCGAGCTAGAGTCATGCAAGGCAAAAACAGGCGAGGAAGCGGAGTTTACTGGCTGTAAATGAGCATTCCGAGCCTGTTTTTAACGCAGCAGGGCCGACGCGCAGCAGATCGCAAATAGGTTCTTAGCGCTCGCCGATCAACCACTCAATAGGCAGCTCATGCTGGCCGCGCTCATCGGTGACGAATAGCTCGCCGTCGCTGATCATCACGCTCCAGTTCAGCGAGCGGGGCATATCCAGGGCCAGCTTGGCCAGGGCTTCTTGGTCCAGCGCCACCACGTTGATGTTCTTCAGGGTACGCACCGGATCGAGTTCTTTGGTCTGCCAGACGCGCAGGTTGCCGTAGGCCACCAGGCTGAATTTCTCGGTACGTCGCGAGCACCAGGTCATGCGCTCGCTGTCCGGCTGACCGACTTCAATCCAGTGCAGCACACGATCATCCAGGCTCTTTTCCCACAGGGCGGGTTCATCGACATCCGACAGTCCGCGACCGAACGCCAAGTGCTCGTGATAGAACAAGGCATAGGCCACCAGGCGCGCGGCCAGGCGCTCTTCGGTTTCCGAAGGGTGCTTGGCCACGGTGAAGCGCAGGTTTTCATAGACGCTGCGGTCCATGTCGGTGAGGTTAAGCTCGATTTTGTAGGTGGTAGACGGCAGGGCCATGCTGGGACTTCTTACTGGGCGAAAAGAGCGCAAGTCTAACCCGAAACGCCCCTCGCCCGTAGGGCACGCCCACTCAACAGCGCATTTTCCGCTCACTGCCGTCCTCAGGATCACGGTAATCAATAATCGCCTGGCAGGTAATCAGGTCGACATACACGCGGCAGTAATGCTCGCCATGACGCCAGGCCATGGCCACGCTGCTTTCGCCGGACTGATTCAACTCAAAGCGCCCGTCAAAGGCCGGATGGCTGTTACGTAGGCGCATCAACGGCAACAAGCGTTGTACCAACGGCTGCCGCAGCGCCTCTTCGGCCTCTTCCAGGCTGTAGTAGTGCCGATTGACGTCGCGCGCCTCGCCGCTTGCGGTACACAGCTCAAAATCGTTACAGCCGGCCAGCAGGCCGACGTAGTAAACCTGCGGAATACCCGGGGTGAAGAACTGAATGGCACGCGCGGCAATGTAGGCATCGTCATTGCGCAGCAGGGCTTCATAGAAGGTGCAGGTCAGCTGATAAATCGCCCCCACGCTGTGCACGCTGACCGCTGAGCGCCGCATGATCGGATCGGCACTGCGGGTCGAGACTTCATCGACCAGAAAGCGAATTTCCGCCTCCGGCAGCATGCTTTCGACATCCGGTATACAGATGCCGTCATGGGTATCCAGCACGGTGATCTGATTGCGCGGGCACATGCGCAGCCACTGTTTCAGGTAACGGCTTTGGCCGCTGAGAAAGGCATGCAGCACCAGCGGTGGCAAGGCGAACGCGTACGGGCGCATATGCCGGCGCGAGATGGCGTACTGGTAACTGATGTGGTCATGCACCTCGGGCAGCATCTCCGCGCCGTACTTCTCGCCGGTTTCACGGAACCAGTCGAGGATGCGATAAACATCCGGCTCGACCAGAAAACAGCTGCTGCCAATCTTCTTGGTGGTGTAACCGAACGCATCCAGCCGAAACAGTTTGACCCCGCGCGCGGCGAGAAAGGCCATGTACCGTTCCATCAGTTGATAGGTCAGCGGGGATTCGTAGTTGAGGTCGATCTGCCGCTCAGTGAAGGTGCACCACACCCGGCACGTCTGACCATTGGCCAGGCGCACATCACGAAACGGCTCTTTCTCTTTACGGATATGGATCTTGGCCAGATCTTCCAGGCTGATCTCGCCCAGCTTATCGACCTGCACAAACAAGTCGGCGTAGGGTGAGTCCTGGCCATGGGCAACAAAATCGAGAAACTCCGGCGACTCATCAGAAATATGACTAATCACCAGGTCGACACACAGATCAAAACGCGCCGAGATGCGCTCTACATCCGCCCAGTCGCCATAGCGCGGGTCGACTTGCATATGCGTTAACGGTGAAAAACCACCGTCCGCATTGGATGGATACATCGGCAGCAAATGCACGCCAGCGACGGCATCAGCCAGGTGTCGGTCGAGCAGCGTGTAGAGGCTGCCAAGATTGCCACCCAAGCGATCTGGATAGGTGATCAACTGAATCGCGTTGCGCAATGCCATGCTCGCTCCTCATTTGCCAAAACACCCGCCTGCTGTTTTCAGCAGGGCTGTGACTGACCTTAGCGAGACATCGCGGTCATGACCAGCGCGCAGCAGCCCTCGACATACCCTGTGCATATTTTCCCTGTAGCTACACAATCGCATAGGCTTAGCCCTGCTTTTTTGCCCTGGAACCGCCATGAGCCCGAACAAACCCTTAGCTGGCCTGAAAGTCATTGAGCTTGGCACCCTGATCGCCGGCCCGTTTGCCTCACGCATCTGCGCCGAATTTGGTGCCGAGGTGATCAAGGTCGAATCGCCCGATGGCGGCGACCCGTTGCGCAAGTGGCGCAAGCTGTATGAGGGCACCTCCTTGTGGTGGTTTGTGCAGGCGCGCAACAAGCAGTCGATCACCCTTAACCTCAAGCACGAGGCAGGGCGCGAGGTGCTGAAGAAGCTGCTCAGCGAAGCCGACATCCTGATCGAGAACTTCCGCCCCGGCGTGCTGGAAAAACTCGGCCTGGGCTGGGAGGTGCTGCACGCCCTCAACCCCAAACTGGTGATGGTGCGCCTGTCCGGCTTCGGCCAAACAGGCCCGATGAAGGATCAACCAGGCTTCGGCGCAGTGGGCGAATCCATGGGCGGGCTGCGTTACATCACCGGCTTTGAGGATCGCCCGCCGGTGCGTACCGGCATCTCGATTGGTGACTCGATTGCCGCGCTGTGGGGTGTGATCGGTGCGCTGATGGCCCTGCGGCACCGCGAAGTGAATGGCGGCCAGGGTCAGGTGGTGGATGTGGCGCTGTATGAGGCGATCTTCGCCATGATGGAGTCGATGATCCCTGAGTTCGACGTGTTCGGCTTTATCCGCGAACGCACGGGCAATATCATGCCGGGCATCACGCCCTCCTCGATCCACACCAGCGGCGATGGCAAACACGTGCAGATCGGCGCCAACGGTGATGCGATCTTCAAGCGCTTTATGCAGGCCATCGGTCGCGACGATCTCGCCACCGCGCCAGACCTGGCCAGCAATGACGGCCGTGATGCGCGCCGTGATGAACTGTATGGGGTGATCGACCGCTGGGTTGGCTCACTGCCGCTGGAGCAGGTGCTGGCGACCTTGAAGCAGGCCGAGGTGCCAGCCAGCCGCATCTTCAGCGCCGAGGACATGTTCCACGATCCGCAATTTCTCGCCCGTGAGATGCTCCTGTCGGCCAAGCTGCCCGACGGCAAGCCCTTCAAGATGCCCGGCATCGTACCCAAGCTGTCTGCAACGCCTGGCGGCGTCGAATGGGTCGGCCCAGAGCTCGGCGAACATAACCAGGCCGTGCTCAACGCCCTCGGCTACAGCAATGCGCAGATCGCCGAACTGAAAACCCTCGGGGCCATTTAACGCCGTGCTGTTCTCTGACCCGATCAACAGCCCACCGCGGAGCGTGGTTACCGAGCTGCGTGACTACCCCGAGTGGCATCAGGGCCGCAACCGCTATGGCGTGTGGATACTGCCGGTGCAGTGCCCTGCACTGCTCGCACGCATCACGTTCGTCCAGCAGCAACTGGCCGACCTGCTGCACCCGCCAGGCCGGCGCCAGGCGCATATCACCCTGTTTGTCTGCGGCTTTGCCAGTGGTGTGCAGCGGCGTGACGATGATTTCAGCAAGTCGCAGTTGCAGCGGCAACTCAAGGCACTAGGCCGGCACCCTCGGCACGCCTTGAACTTATCGATTGGCCAACCCGACAGTTTTGCCAGCGCGGCTTTTCTGCCGATCGACGACCCAACAGGGCAATTACTGGCATGGCGCGAATGCCTCGGCGAACACACCCGTGAAATTCGCCAAAGCGCCTACCACGCCCATATCACCCTGGGCCTGTATCAGCGGAGCGCTGATGCCGCATTGATTCGTCAGCGCCTAGAAGCACTGAGCGAACCCAGCCCACGCCCGCTCAAGGTTAATACCCTGCAGTACGGCCACTACCGCGCGCACCAGCTATTCAGCCCGCTGCGCATCCAGCACAGCCTGCGCCTCGGCGGATGAGGAAAAACCTGGTGGAATAAAAAAGCCGGCTCCTTGACGGGGGCCGGCTTTTCAACTCACTACAGGCTTACAGCGGCTTGCCGCGATTGCCGTGCTGCGCCACAAAGTTTTGTACGGTCTTCAGGTCATTAGCCAGTACCGTGCAGCGCTCATCGCGCTCGAACAGATCCGCCAAGTGCGCAGGTAGCTCAGGCGCCTGGCCGACACCGGCTTTTTCCACCGCCTCGGGGAATTTGACCGGATGCGCCGTACCCAGGATCACCATCGGCGTGGCCAAGCTGCGGCGGCACTCACGGGCCGCACGCACGCCAATCGCGGTGTGTGGATCAAGCAGTTCGCCGCACTGGTTAAACACCTCGGTGATGGTCTCGCACGTCTGCGCGTCATCCACAGCCAGGGAGTCAAACAGTTTGCGCGCCTCGGTCCAGCGATCCTGGTCGACGCTGAAACCGCCGCCCTTCTTGAAGTTCGCCATCAACTCAGCAATCGCCGCACCGTTACGGCCGTGCAGGTCGAACAGCAGACGTTCAAAGTTCGACGAAACCATGATGTCCATGGACGGCGAGAGCGTCGGGTGCAGGGTGTCCTTCACATACTGATTGCCGCTCATAAAGCGGTGCAGGATGTCGTTGCGGTTAGTGGCGACGATCAGCTGGCTGATTGGCAGGCCCATGTTGCGTGCCAGGTAGCCGGCAAAGATGTCGCCGAAGTTGCCGGTCGGCACCGAGAAGGCGATGGAGCGCGCCGGGCCACCGAGCTGTAGGGCCGCGTGGAAGTAGTAAACGATCTGAGCCATGATCCGCGCCCAGTTGATCGAGTTCACTGCCACCAGGCGGGTGCCCTTGAGGAAGCTCTGGTCAGCGAAGCTGTCCTTGACCATTTCCTGGCAGTCATCGAAGTTGCCTTCGATGGCGATGTTATGGATGTTGTCACCGAAAATGGTGGTCATCTGCCGGCGCTGCACCTCGGACACGCGGTTGTGCGGGTGCATGATAAAGATGTCGACGTTGTCGCAGGCCTTGCAGCCTTCGATCGCCGCCGAACCGGTATCACCGGACGTAGCGCCCATGATAACCACGCGCTCGTTGCGCTTGGCCAGCACGTAGTCGAGCAAGCGACCGAGCAGCTGCAGGGCGAAGTCTTTAAAGGCCAGCGTTGGGCCGTGGAACAGCTCCAGCACCCACTCATTGCCGTTCAGCTGACGCAGCGGCGCAACAGAACTATGGGCGAACACGCCGTAGGTCTCTTCGAGAATTTTCTTGAAATCGGCATCCGGAATGCTGCCGGTGACGAACGGGCGCATTACCCGGAAGGCCAGCTCGTGATACGGCAGGCCAGCCCAGGAAGCGATTTCTTCCTGAGTGAAGCGCGGCAGGTTTTCCGGCACATAGAGGCCGCCGTCGCTGGCCAGACCAGCCAGCAGCACGTCTTCGAAATTCAGGGCCGGTGCCTGGCCACGGGTACTGATATAGCGCATAGGGACAAACCTTCGGTTGAATCTTTAAGAGCCGCAGCTGCCTGCTGCACCTGCGGCCAGAGGCGGATTAGTTCAACTGCTCGACGCGGATACGCACAACACTGCCGACCACATCTTCAAGCGCCTCAAGGGCACTGATCGCCTCGTTGATTTGTGCTTCGACCACGCGGTGGGTGACCAGGATCATCGGCACCAGGCCGTCTTGCTCCTCGACTTCCTTCTGCATGATCGACTCGATATTGATCCCGCGGGCCGACAGGATGCTCGCCACCTGGGCCAATACGCCTGGATGATCCTTGGCCTGAATGCGCAGGTAATAGGCGCTCTCACTGGCTTCGATCGGCAGAATCGGGTGATCGGACAGCGAGTCGGGCTGGAACGCCAAGTGCGGTACGCGGTTGGTCGGATCAGCCGTCAGCGCGCGAACTACATCAACCAGATCGGCGATGACCGATGAAGCCGTCGGCTCCATGCCGGCGCCAGCACCGTAATACAGGGTGCTGCCGACCGCATCGCCATTGACCATCACAGCATTCATCACACCATTGACGTTGGCAATCAGACGGTCAGCCGGGATCAGTGTCGGGTGCACGCGCAACTCGATACCGGCCTCAGTACGGCGCGCCATACCCAGGTGCTTGATGCGGTAGCCCAGCGCCTCGGCGTAGTTCACGTCCGCAGTGGTCAGCTGGGTGATGCCTTCGGTGTAGGCTTTGTCGAACTGCAGCGGAATACCGAAGGCAATCGAGGCGAGAATGGTCAGCTTATGCGCCGCATCGATGCCTTCAACGTCGAAGGTTGGATCTGCTTCGGCGTAACCCAAAGCCTGTGCTTCAGCCAACACGTCTGGGAAGGTACGGCCCTTTTCGCGCATTTCGCTGAGGATAAAGTTACCGGTGCCGTTGATGATCCCGGCAACCCAGTTGATGCGGTTAGCCGCCAGGCCTTCACGGATCGCTTTGATCACCGGAATACCACCAGCCACAGCTGCTTCGAAGGCGACGATCACGCCCTTTTCGCGGGCACGGGCGAAGATCTCATTGCCATGCACGGCGATCAGCGCCTTGTTGGCCGTGACCACATGCTTACCGTTGTCGATGGCCTTGAGCACCAGCTCCTTGGCCAGGGTGTAACCGCCAATCAGCTCGATAACGATATCAATCTCGGGGTTGTTCACCAGCTCGAATACATCGCTGGTCATGCTAATACCGGTCGTATCGTACTGCGGCTTGGGCGAACGAATGGCGATCTGGGCAACTTCAATACCGCGCCCTGCGCGCCGGGTAATTTCCTCGGCATTACGCTTGAGTACATTCAAGGTACCGCCACCGACGGTACCTAGCCCACAGATGCCTACTTTCACCGGTTTCACACTGAACTCCCCATCTGCATGCGTAAAACGACCGGAGCAAGCCCGGTCTTAGAAAAAGAGCCGCACCATACGAAGCGGCTGTTTATTAGTCAATCAGCGACAAGGCTCAGATCACTTGGACTCGAGGGCGATTTTCGCCAACTGCGGCGCTGGCTGGTAGCCGGGAATGATCTTACCATTGGCCAAGACGATGGCCGGCGTACCACTGACCCCGATCATTTGCCCCAGCGCGTATTGCTTGGCAATCGGGCTGTCGCATTGCGCATCATCCACGCCCTGGCGGCTTTTCGCCCGGTTCATGGCCGCCTGGCGGTCTTTGGCACACCAGACATTCGACAACTCTTTGGCTGCTGCGCTTTGCAGCCCCTGGCGCGGGAAGGCCAGGTAACGCACCTCAATACCCAAACGATTCAGCTCAGATACTTCGCTGTGCAGTTTCTGGCAATAGCCACAATCGGTATCGGTGAATACGGTGATATGGGTTTTCGGCTGCTTGGGCGCGAACACCACCATTTCTGACGTGGGAATGGCGTCCATAAGCTTGACCACACCACGGCTCTCTGCTGCTTCAGTCAGGTTCACCGGCTTGCCGTCTTTGACCTGAAACAGATACCCCTGCAGCAGGAACTGGCCGTCGGCACTGGTGTACAACTGCCGACCACCGGCCAGCTCGACCTGATAAACACCTGGCATAGGGCTTTCGGCAATAGCTTCAATCGGCAGAGCCGGATCGATAGCCTTGAGGCTATTGCGGATGGCCTGGTCGGCGTCGGCAGCAACGCCCACGCCGCTAATCAGCCCCAGAGCCAACGCCACAACAATGCGGTTAAAACGCATACAAACTCCTGGCAAAAAACCATCTAACGAGGGATGCGCGCAGCCTACCATAGAAGCCCACACAGACCGACCACAGCAGGCCAGACGGCGCGCTCAGCCACGCGGATGGTGCTGCGCATGCAACTCCTGCAAGCGTGCACGGGCGACGTGGGTGTATATCTGCGTGGTCGACAAATCGCTATGCCCCAAGAGCATCTGCACCACGCGCAGATCCGCGCCGTGGTTAAGCAAATGCGTGGCAAAGGCATGGCGCAGGGTATGCGGCGACAGGCTCTTGGCAATCCCCGCCACCTTGGCCTGGTGCTTGATGCGGTGCCAGAACGTCTGCCGCGTCATTTGCTCGCCGCGCATACTGGGAAACAGCACATCACTGGGTCTGCCATCCAGCAGAAACGGTCGCGCCTCCTTGCTATACCGTTCAATCCAGACAATCGCCTCTTCACCCAGCGGCACCAGGCGCTCCTTGCTGCCCTTACCAAACACCCGCAGCACGCCCTGACGCAAATTGACCTGCTCCAGAGTCAAACCAATCAACTCACTGACGCGTAGGCCGCAGGCATACAGCACTTCCAGCATGGCGCGATCACGCAGACCAATGGGGTCGTCCAGCTCCGGCGCTGCCAGTAAAGCCTCAACATCTGCCTCGGACAACGACTTGGGCAGCGGCCGCCCCAGCTGCGGCATATCCACCTGCAGGGTCGGATCACGACCGATCAACTGCTCACGTACAAGAAACCGATAGAAGCCACGCAACCCCGACAACAGCCGGGCGGTAGAACGCGCCTTGTAACCTTCATTTAAGCGCCAGGCCAGGTGATCGAGAATCAGCTCACGCCCGACATCCGCCAACTGCACATCACGCACCTGCAACCAGCCATGAAACAACGCCAGATCACTGCGGTAAGCCGAGCGGGTATGCGCCGATAGCCCCTTTTCCAGCCATAGGGACTCAACAAAACGGTCAATCAAGGGGTGGTCGATGGCAGGCATGTAGAACTATTACGATAGAAAGAGGGTTAGTCTTCCACAGCTTGGCCACGCAGGGCCAGGTATCCAATCGCAAGGACCCTTGATGAACGAACAACATATGCTCATGGCCTTCGCCGCCATCGGTGCCAGCGCCCTCGCCTGCCAGTGGCTGGCATGGCGTTTACGCCTGCCGGCCATTTTATTTCTGCTGATCGCCGGCATCCTGGCCGGCCCAATCTTCGGCTGGCTTGACCCACAAGCCCTGTTCGGCGATTTGCTGTTCCCACTGGTATCGATGGCCGTGGCGCTGATTCTATTCGAGGGCAGCCTAACCCTGCATTTATCGGAGTGGCGCGAGATTGGTAGCGTGGTCCGGCGCATGGTGACGATTGGCGCACTGGCCACCTGGGCCGTGATCGCCGCCAGCACGCATTACCTGCTCGGTTTTAGCTGGGAGATGGCCCTGCTGTTCGGCACCTTGACCCTGGTCACCGGACCAACCGTGATCGTACCGATGCTGCGCGTCGTACGCCCCAAAGCCTCGATTGCCAACATCCTGCGCTGGGAAGGCATCGTGATCGACCCGATTGGCGCATTGCTCGCCGTCGTGGTGTACAGCTTTATTATTTCCAGCAGCGAGGGTAATGGCTGGCACACCGGCCTGCTCACCTTCGCCGGCGTTATCGCCTGCGGCAGCCTGTTCGGGATTGCTGCTGGCTGGGCGCTCGGCACCGTCTTAAAGCGCCAATGGCTGCCGGATTACCTGCATAACCTGGCGGTCTTAGCCACGGTACTGGGGGCATTCATCGCTGCCAACGAAGTCATGCATGAGTCTGGCCTGCTCGCCGTAACCCTCATGGGCATGTGGCTGGCCAATATGAAGGGCGTCGACGTGCGGCATATCCTGCACTTCAAGGAGAACCTCAGCGTCCTGCTGATTTCCGGCTTATTCATTCTGCTGGCCGCACGACTCGACCTGAACGCCCTGCTCGCCCTCGGCCCCGCAGTATTGGTTTTGCTGCTGATCATTCAGTTTGTCGCACGCCCGCTGAATGTCGCGCTGTCGACCTTCGGCTCCAGCCTTAACTGGCGCGAGCGCGCACTGCTGGCCTGGATTTCGCCACGCGGGATTGTCGCTGCAGCTGTATCGGCCATCTTCGCTATCCGCCTCGGCGAGCTGGGCTACGAAGGCGCAGAACTGCTGGTACCACTGACCTTTGCGGTGATCATCGGCACGGTTGTACTGCAAAGCGCCACGGCACGACCAGTGGCCAAGCTGCTGAAAGTCGCAGAGCCGGCACCCACTGGCTTTCTAATCGTCGGCGCCAACCCCGTGGCCCGCGCAATCGCTACAGCGCTGCAAGGCCTCGGCAACCGCGTGCTGCTGTGCGACTCCAGCTGGGAGAACATCAGCACTGCGCGCATGAAGAAACTCCCCACTTACTTTGGCAACCCTACCTCGCAGCATGCCGAAGCCCACCTGAATCTAGTCGGCCTCGGCCACCTGCTGGCACTATCACCCTCCAGCGAACTGAACGCGCTGGCTTGCATGCACTTTCGCCACGATTTTGCCGCGAAGCGCCGCTTTACCTTGCCCAGCGGCACAGAAAGTCGGCGCAGCGATAAACACCGCAGCCGCGACGCCGTGCGCGGCCGCCCCCTGGGCAGTCAGCCACTGAGTTTTCCGCAGTTCGCCAGCCGCCTCAGCAAAGGCGCCGAGGTGCGCACCACGACCCTCACCAGCACCTTTGATTGGCCGGCCTACCAAACTCTGCATGGCGAGCGAGCCGTAATCCTGCTTGCTTGCGACCCCAGTGGCTGGATACATGTCGCCACCCACCCACTTGAGGTCGTGCCCGGGCCGGATTGGACCCTGGTTGCACTGATTGACGAGGAACAAGAAGCTTCCCGCTAGACGAGTCGCTACTCAGGTAGGCGCTGAGGCTTGCGAGAGCAGCAGCGCCTATACACCGCCAACGCCCAGCACGCTGGAAAGCCAATCGGCATAGCGCGAGTGAGCGACGCATGGCGTTAAAGCACCAACACCGGCACGGGCTTTTTCTGCTCGTCAATCGCCACAAAACTGAACACACCAGTGATTGCTCGCTCGCGGGCATCGCTGCTCATGCTCTCGACAAACACCTCAACCTCAACCTTGAGGCTGGTGTTACCCACCGCGATGACCCGACCAATCAGCTCGACAATCGAGCCCGCTGGAATGGCATGCTTAAAGTCGATCCGATCTGACGAGACCGTCACCAACGGCAAGCGGCAAAAACGCGTAGCGGCGATAAACGACACCTCATCCATCCAGGCCAATGCCGTACCGCCGAACAGGGTGTTGTGATGATTAGTCGTCGGCGGGAACACTGCCTTGGTTACGCGTGTTTCCGACAGTACTGTACGCCGCTGTATTTCTTGCTCTCTTGGACTCATGCCACGACCACCTGATCAAACCTAATGCGCCGCCACTGCAAGGCGAGCTCGCTCAAGCATTGCGCGAACACCTTGCCTGCACGACTCACTGCGCAGCAGCGCCATAAACGAAAAAAGCAGCCCGAAGGCTGCTTTTTTTGGAAAGCTGAGGCTTAGCCCAGTTTTTCCTTGATGCGCGCTGCTTTACCGGACAGGTCACGGAGGTAGTAAAGCTTGGCTTTACGCACGTCACCGCGACGCTTAACAGCCAGGCTATCAACCAGTGGGCTGTAAGTCTGGAAAGTACGCTCTACACCAACACCGTTAGAGATCTTACGAACAGTGAAAGCACTGTTCAGACCACGGTTACGCTTGGCGATAACAACGCCTTCAAACGCCTGCAGACGCTGACGGTCGCCTTCCTTTACTTTTACCTGAACGACAATTGTGTCGCCCGGTGCAAAAGGAGGGATTACTTTGCCCATCTGCTCAGCTTCGATCTGCTGAATAATCTTGTTGGTCATGCTGCGCTCCTAAGACTGGCCTTGGCCGGTCATCGATATATTAACTATCGTCCCGCTGGCGGACGTATTCCTCCAGCAGCTTCTTCTCTTCTCCAGAAAGCGAGCGGCTTTCCAGAAGATCAGCGCGGCGTTCGTGCGTCCTACCAAGGGACTGCTGCAAACGCCAGCGCCGGATGTGCTCATGATTGCCACTCAGCAATACATCAGGAACACGTTTATCCGCATACACCTCCGGGCGAGTGTAGTGCGGGCAGTCGAGTAGACCATCCGTAAAGGAGTCCTCCTCGGCCGAACTTGCATGACCCAATGCACCAGGCAAAAGGCGCGTTACCGCATCGATCAGCACCATGGCCGGCAGCTCACCGCCGGATAGGACGTAGTCCCCAATCGACCATTCTTCATCGACATGCGCCTCAATAAAGCGCTCATCAATGCCTTCGTAGCGACCTGCGATGAGGATTAACGCCTCAACGTTTGCCAGTTCGCGTACTGCTGACTGCGTCAGCTGGCGACCTTGCGGCGAGAGGTAAATCACCTTCGCTTTTTCACCTGCGGCGTGCTTGGCATCGAGCAAAGCATCCTCAAGCGGCTTGATCTTCATCACCATGCCAGGGCCACCGCCAAAGGGCCGATCATCCACAGTGTGGTGACGGTCAGTGGTGTAGCTTCGCGGGTTCCAACAGGTCAGTTGCAACAACCCCTGTTTCACCGCGCGGCTGGTAATGCCGTAATCGCTGATAGCGCTAAACATTTCCGGGAACAGCGTAATGACTTCAACGCGCAGATTAGGCATCAGGCTTAAAAGTCCGCATCCCAGTCGACCCGCATTTCGCCAGCGCTCAGGTCAATCGACAGCACGCATTGCTCGGTATAGGGCAACAGACGCTCGCGACCATCCAGGCTGTCGGTGCAGGGTTTAACCACCATCACATCGTTGGCACCGGTTTCTAACAAGTGATCAATCTTGCCGAGCAGTTGCCCTGCCTGATCGATAACCTTGAGACCTTCCAACTGGTACCAGTAGTACTCACCGGCAGTTAACTCAGGGAACAGGTTGCGCGGCACGCAGATCTCATAACCGGAGAGAAGACGCGCTTCTTCACGATCATCAAGATCCTTGAGCTTCGCGACCAGGAACTTGTCATTCCCGCGTCCGCTGACTAGCTCGACCTGTTTGACACTGCCTTCGCGCCTAAGCGTCCAGGACTTGTACTGCAACAGGTTTGCAACAGGATCCGTAAAGGAATACACCTTCACTTCACCGCGAACGCCATGTACAGAGTAAATCTTGCCGACAACAATCAAATCATCGGTAGCAGCAGGCGTCGCGCTCATATTGCTCAGGCCGCAGCCTTAGCAGCGTCCTTCAACAACTGGGCAACACGATCAGAAGGCTGCGCACCAACGCTCAGCCAATGGGCCAGGCGATCTTGCTTCACGGACAGGCGAACTTCCTGACCACGAGCGATCGGGTTGAAGAAACCGATCTCTTCTTTGTGCGCGCCGTCGCGTGGGTTGCGGCTATCGGTCACGTTAATCTTGTAGAACGGGCGCTTTTTGGAGCCGCCAAGGGCAAGACGAATGGTTAGCATGTGAACATAGTTCCTGTAGTCGGTGCTGCAAATCTAAATGCACAGCGGGCATAGGTGCCCGAAAGGCCGCATATTCTAAGGAATATCCGGACTTTTGCAAATGGCTTTTTCAGGCGCCTAGGCTTGTGCAATCGAGATTTGCCAGAGGCCGCTATCCAAACCGGCCAGCCAGCTCCCGCAAAAGGCGGGTTTACTGTATATCCCCGCCTTAAGCAGGGACTACGCCGACATCGCTGCCGACGCGGATTCCTTACATTTTCGGCATACCGCCTGGCATCATCCCGCCCATGCCACGCATCATCTTGGCCATACCGCCTTTGGCAGTGAATTTCTTCATCATCTTCTGCATTTGCTTGTGCTGCTTGATCAAGCGTCCGATGTCCTGCACCTGAGTACCGGAGCCCATGGCAATGCGGCGCTTGCGCGAACCGCTGATCACATCGGGATCACGGCGCTCTTGAGGCGTCATCGAGTTGATGATCGCCTCCATTTGCTTGAACTGTTTCTCAGCCGCGCCCTGAGCATTACCCATTTGCGCAAGATTAACGCCCCCCATCTGTGGCAGCTTGTCCATCAAGCCACCCAGACCGCCCATATTCTTCATTTGCTGCAGCTGATCACGGAAGTCTTCGAGGTCGAAGCCCTTACCCTTCTTCAGCTTCTTAGTGAGTTTGTCGGCTTTTTCGCGATCCAGAGTCTGCTCGGCCTGCTCGATCAAACTGAGCACGTCACCCATACCGAGAATGCGCGAAGCAATACGGTCCGGATGGAAAGGCTCCAGCGCCTCGGTCTTCTCACCCATACCGATGAACTTGATCGGCTTACCGGTGATGTGGCGCACGGACAACGCGGCACCGCCACGGGCGTCGCCGTCGACCTTGGTCAATACAACACCGGTTAACGGCAGCGCATCATTGAAGGCTTTGGCGGTATTGGCGGCGTCCTGACCGGTCATAGCATCGACCACGAACAGGGTTTCAACCGGATTAATCGCCGCGTGTAGCGCCTGGATCTCCGCCATCATCTCGGCATCAATAGCCAAACGACCGGCGGTATCGACGATCACCACATCAATAAACTTGAGTTTGGCTTCCTTGATCGCCGCCTCGGCGATATCCACCGGCTTCTGGCTGAGGTCGGAGGGGAAGAAGGTCACACCAATATCGTGAGCCAGGGTTTCCAGCTGCTTGATCGCCGCCGGGCGATACACGTCAGCCGACACCACCAACACGGTCTTTTTCTTGCGCTCTTTAAGGAAGCGCGCCAACTTGCCGACTGTGGTGGTCTTACCCGCCCCCTGCAGACCCGCCATCAGCACGACAGCAGGCGGAACGGCATTCAGCGCCAAGTCTTCGTTGGCGGCGCCCATCAGCTCTTCGAGCTCGGCGCGGACGATCTTCACGAACGCTTGACCCGGGGTCAGGCTTTTCGATACTTCAGTGCCGACCGCACGATCTTTGACCTTATTGACGAAGTCCTTAACCACTGGCAAGGCAACGTCAGCCTCAAGCAAGGCCATGCGCACTTCACGCAGGGTGTCCTTGATGTTGTCTTCGCTCAGCTTGGCTTTGCCAGTGACATTTCGCAGGGTCTGCGAGAGGCGGTCAGTCAGATTTTCGAACATGCGCGTTCCTTTCAGGCTCAAGCGAGCCGAGGGTGGGCTTGCAACAGGTCGCAGATTATAGCGAAGACTGCAGAGCACCGACACCGCCAGACGCTTTCGTGGCGCACAGGATGTATGCCACACTGGCCGCCTTTCGGGTTTGCTTGACAAGGATTTATGCACCCACTGCTACCCAGCCTCGCTGCTGCCTGCCTTTACGCCGGCGCCGCACTCTATCAAGGCCTGCGCCTGCAACAGCGCAGCACATCCAACAAGCGCCTGCTGATTGCACTCGGCACATTGGCTTTGCTTCTGCACGGCAGCAGCCTGTTCCTGCAGATGTTTGATGCCAGCGGCTTGTCGCTGGACTTCTTTAAGGCCGCCAGCCTGATTGCCGCCGCCGTTATTCTGCTGACCCTGTTGGCCTGCGCGCGGATTCCGGTGGAAAACCTGCTACTGCTGCTATTCCCACTGGGAGTGGTCACCGTCTTGCTCGCCCAGTTCATGCCCAGCGGCACCACCCAGGCTATCAACGAGGCGCCGGGTATAATCGCCCACATCCTTTTGTCGATTACCGCCTATGGCATGCTCACCATTGCGGTGTTCCAGTCACTGCTGCTGCTCTTGCAAGATCACCAACTCAAGCACAAACACCCCTCCGGGCTTATCAAAAACTTCCCTCCGCTGCAAACCATGGAAAGTCTGCTGTTCAGCTTTCTCTGGGCCGGCTGGGCGTTACTGTCACTCTCGCTGCTGTCTGGCGCACTGTTTATCAGCGACCTGTTTGCTCAGCACCTGGTGCACAAAACCATCCTATCGTGCTTTGCTTGGGTGGTCTTTGCCGTACTCCTGTGGGGCCGCCACCAACTCGGCTGGCGTGGCCATAAAGCCATTCGCTGGACCCTGACGGGCTTTTGCCTGCTGATGCTGGCCTATTTCGGCAGCAAGCTGGTTCGCGAATTTATCCTGCACATCTGAGACCCCTTCCGTGGACGACCTTCAATCCAGCTACCTGCTTGGGCTGCTGATTTTTTTGATTCTTTGCTCGGCATTCTTCTCCAGTTCGGAGACCGGCATGCTCAGCCTCAATCGCTATCGCCTCAAGCACATGGCCAAGGAAGGGCATAAAGGCGCCAAGCGCGTGACCGCCCTACTCAGCCGCCCAGATCGTCTGCTCGGCACCATCCTGGTTGGCAACAATGTGGTCAATATTCTCGCCGCGTCCATCGCCACGGTATTGGCCGTCGACATGTGGGGCGAAGCCGGGATCGCGATTGCCACTGCAGGCCTGACCATCGTGGTGCTGATTTTTGGTGAAATCACCCCCAAAACATTGGCGGCCCTACGCCCAGAGCTGGTGGCGTTTCCCGCCAGCCGCGTGCTGCAGCTGCTGCAGCGCCTGCTTTACCCGGTGGTCTGGACAACCAGCACAATCAGTAACGGGCTGCTGCGTCTGCTTGGCGTCGACCCTTCACTGCGCGCCAGCGACAGCCTGTCCACCGAAGAGCTACGCAGCGTGGTGCGCGAGTCCGCCGTTGGCATGCCGAAAAACCGCCAGAACATGCTGCTCGGCATCCTTGACCTTGAGCGGGTGACGGTGGATGACATCATGATCCCGCGCAACGAAGTCACCGGCATCAACCTTGATGACGACCTCGAAAGCATCATCAGCCTGCTGACCAACACCACGCACACGCGCCTGCCGGTGTTTCGTACGGACATCAACCAGATCGAAGGCATCGTGCACATGCGCCAAATTGCCCGCCTGCTGTCGCACAACGAGCTGAGCAAAGAGGCGCTACTGACAGCCTGCAACGAACCGTATTTCGTACCGGAAGGCACGCCGCTGTCGACTCAACTGATCAACTTTCAGAAGCAGAAGCGTCGGATTGGTATCGTCGTCGATGAATACGGCGACGTGATCGGCATCGTCACCCTGGAAGACATTCTCGAAGAAATCGTTGGCGACTTCAGCAATCAAGACACCCTGCGCAGCCCGGATATTCACCCCCAGGAAGACGGCACCCAGGTGATCGATGGCGCCGCCTATATCCGTGAAATCAACAAGGCGCTGGACTGGCACCTGCCCTGCGATGGCCCCAAGACCCTCAACGGCCTGGTAACCGAAGCCCTGGAAAGCATCCCCGACAGCGCCGTATGCCTGAAGATTGGCCCGTACCGCCTGGAGATTCTGCAGTCCTCAGAGAACCGGGTAAAAAGCGTACGCGCCTGGCAGGCCAAGCCTAAGGCGCACAGCGAGCCGCCGGCGCAAGACTGACGGCCAACCCCTGCGCCCACACGCGATAGCCCAGACTTGACGGGTGATAACCATCACGCGCTAGGTACTCGGCAGAAAATTCCAGGTCAACCGTGTGATGGCTCGCCCCTACGCCCACCGCCAACTGACGTAAGCGCGTATCCAGCAAACCTGCGCGTAGACCAAGCAAGCGCCGCAACAGCCAGGGCAACGCAGTAAAATGCTGCAGCGGCGGCACACTACTAAACGCCACCGCGGCTCCGCGTGCCACCAACGCCTCAGCCATGCTGCCGAGCGCAGCCTCCCAGCGCGCCAACGAGGTCAAATGCGTGGTGTCGTTAACACCAAACACCAACAGCGCCAGATCAAAGGGCTGACCCAGCACTTGCGGCAATAAGCGCTCACGCGCTTGCTCAGCGGTAATACCGTTCTCGCCACAAGCCCGCCAGGCTACCGGCCGCCCCTCACGTACCGCCAACGCCAAAGCTAGCTGCCCAACTAACGCCGCCTGCAGCTGATCAACCCCTACGCCGACAACGGTCGATTCACCCAGCACCAGCAGGCGCAACGGCTCGCCCGGCAACGCCTGGCCCGACACACCACGCGACAACCCGGCCGCTGGGGGTAAACGCAGCGCTTTACGCCGCGTATAAACAGCCAACGGCAGCGCCACCGGTGCCAGCAGCGTAAAACCTAGCCACCATGCACCGGCGCGCCAAGCGCTCACAGCTCGACCTGAACCGCCTGCGCTGCACGCGTAGCCTTGGCCCGCGCCGCCGACAATGACTCATCACGCGCCAACGCCACACCCATGCGCCGCTGACCGCTGACTTCTGGTTTGCCGAACAAGCGCAGGGCGGTATCTGGCTCGGCTAGAGCGGCTGCCAAATTGCCAAAACTGACCTGCTGCGACTCGCCCTCAACCAAGACCACCGCAGACGCCGACGGGCCAAACTGGCGAATGGCAGGGATTGGCAAGCCGAGAATGGCCCGCGCATGCAGGGCGAACTCGGACAGGTCCTGAGAAATCAGGGTGACCAGGCCGGTGTCATGCGGGCGCGGCGAGATTTCGCAGAACCACACCTGATCGCCTTTAACGAACAACTCGACGCCAAACAACCCGCGACCACCCAGTGAGCCGGTGACCGCCAGGGCAATGCGCTCGGCCTCAGCCAGCGCCTTGGCACTCATCGGTTGTGGCTGCCAGGATTCCTGGTAATCACCCTTGACCTGACGGTGGCCGACCGGCGCACAGAACGTGGTGCCGCCACTGTGGCGCACAGTGAGTAGCGCGATTTCATAATCAAAATCGATAAAGCCCTCGACGATCACCCGCCCCTTGCCGGCGCGCCCACCCGCCTGAGCGTAATCCCAGGCCGACTGCAGGTCATCAATGCTCTTCAGGACCGACTGGCCCTTGCCGGAGGAACTCATGATCGGTTTGATCAGGCAGGGAAAGCCAATAGCCGCAACCGCTGCCTGGCACTGCTCGAAAGAGTCGGCAAACTGATACGGCGAGGTCGGCAAGCCCAGCTCTTCGGCGGCCAGACGACGAATGCCTTCGCGGTTCATGGTCAGCTGGGCGGCGCGGGCACTGGGAATCACGGTGAAGCCTTCGTTCTCCAGCTCAACCAGGGTCGCGGTAGCAATGGCCTCAATTTCCGGCACGATGTAGTGCGGCTGCTCTAGCTCGATCACCGCACGCAACGCGTTACCGTCGAGCATGTCGATCACATGACTGCGGTGCGCCACCTGCATGGCTGGCGCATTGGCGTAACGATCCACGGCAATCACTTCAACACCCAAGCGCTGCAGCTCAATCGCCACTTCCTTGCCCAGCTCACCAGAGCCGCACAACAGCACACGGGTCGCACTCGACGACAAAGGGGTTCCGATACGGGGCATGGAAAATCCTCAAACGAACAAATAGAAGGCGGTATTACAACAAGATGCCTTGGGCCTGGGCGCGCTCATGGCAATGCAGCAGCACCTGGCGGCGCTCAGCATTGTCCATTTGGCCCCAACGGGTAATTTCGGCGACTGAGCGCTGACAGCCGATACACAGGTCTTGATCATCCAGCGCACAGACATGCACGCAGGGCGAGGCAACCGGACGTTCCTGCTCCATCAGTCATCCTGCTCTGACAAGTCGCGGGCGTAACGCTGAGCGTTGTGCACGTAATGCGCGGCGCTGGCTTCAAGCATTTTCTTTTGCGCCTCGGTCAGCTCACGCACCACTTTGCCCGGCGAGCCCATGACCAGCGAACCATCGGGAATTTCCTTGCCTTCACCGATCAGGCTATTGGCGCCGATGATGCAGTACTTGCCGATTTTTGCGCCATTGAGCACCACCGCATTGATGCCGATCAGGCTGTAATCGCCCACCGTGCAGCCATGCAGCATGGCGTTATGGCCGATGGTTACGCCAGTGCCAATAGTCAGCGGGAAGCCCATATCGGTATGCATCACCGTGCCGTCTTGCACGTTGCTGTTCTCACCGACATGAATCAGCTCGTTGTCACCGCGTAACACGGCGTTGAACCACACGCTTGCGCCCGGCTCAAGTTTGACCTTGCCGACCAAGGTGGCATTAGGCGCAACCCAGCTGTCGGCATGGGCGTCTACGTGGGACTGGCCCAATCGGTATTTCATGCGTTATTCCTCATCCCACGGTCATGTGAGCTTGATGAAGTGCTCGGGCGGCTGGCGCATATCGATATGCACATCGTCGAACACCAGGTTGACCAACTCGATCAACATGATCGCCGTCAGCCCCCAGATTTTATATTCGCCGTAGCGGTAACTTGGCACATACCAGCTGCGCCCGAGGTAATCGATACGGTGAGTGGTTTCCCGTGGGTCATCACGAAAGAATGCCAGCGGCACGGCAAACACGGCGGCAATCTCGCCATCATTGGGCTTGTACTCGACAAAATCCGGCACCAGGCAGACATAAGGCGTGACCTGAATGCCATGACGCGAGACCAAGGTGCTGAGCGGCCCAATGATCTCGACCAGCCCAGGCGGCAGGCCAATTTCTTCCTCGGCCTCGCGCAAGGCAGTCTGCACCAAATCGACATCTTCCGGATCACGCCGCCCGCCGGGAAAGGCCACTTCGCCACCGTGGGTGGACAGGCCGCTGGCGCGTAACGTCAGCACCACTTCCGGCTCGTCACTGCGGGTGATGGGCACCAGCACTGCAGCCTCAGGGTAGCGTGTGTCGATCGGCATATCCTGCGGGCTATAGCCACGCATGCGAAGGAGCAACTCTTCCAGCATGGGGATTCTCGGTGTTTTATTCTGCCGCCGATGATGGCACGAAAGCAGCGCACCGCCCAAGCCCCATGCCGCCGACTGCAATCATTCAGGCGCTCGATAAGCCTGCCTTCAAGCGCTTGCCGAGCACCCGCTGCGCACGCCAAGATAGCCCACACGCAACGAGGATCTGGAATGAAGTTCTGTAGCAACTGTGGCGGTTCGATCAGTTACCACATCCCGCAGGGTGACAACCGCTTGCGCCACGTCTGCGCGCAATGCCAGATGGTGCACTACCAGAACCCGCGAATCATTGCCGGGTGCCTGCCGGTATGGGGCGAACAAGTGCTGCTGTGCCGACGCGCCATCGAGCCACGACGGGGCTACTGGACCCTGCCGGCCGGCTTTATGGAGAACGGCGAGACCCTCGAACAAGCCGCCGCCCGCGAAACCCATGAAGAAGCCTGCGCCCGGGTACGCGACCTCAGTCTCTACACCCTGTTTGATTTGCCGCACATTAACCAGGTGTACATGCTGTTTCGTGCAGAGTTGGTCGATCTGAACTTTGCCCCCGGCGAAGAAAGCCTTGAAGTTGAGCTTTTCCATGAGCAGAACATCCCCTGGTCAGAGCTGGCTTTCCCGACCATCGGGCGTACCTTAGAATGCTACTTCGCCGACCGCCTTACGCAGCACTACCCGGTCCGCAACGAGCCGCTTGAAGCCTTGCGCGCACATTACAAGAAAGCCTTTTGATCCATGGGAAATACGATGCGCTGGTTGTTCGCCCTACTCTGCCTGACCGCTACTTTGACTGGCCAAGCCAGCACCACCCCGACACTTAACGGCAAAATCATCGACAAGGTCTTGGTGGTTAAATCCGAACGCACGCTGCACCTGATCAGCCGTGGCGACACCCTCAAGTCTTACCGCATGTCACTGGGCAAAAAGCCTGAAGGTGCCAAACAATACGAAGGCGACATGCGTACCCCAGAGGGTTTTTATTGGATCGACTGGCGTAAGACCAGCGACAAATACAACCTCTCCATGCACATTTCCTACCCTAACGCGCGCGACCAAGCGCAAGCCCGCGCCAAGGGCATATCAGCCGGCGGCATGATCATGATCCACGGCACGCCGCTGGATGAGGAATACCCCGAGTGGTTCTTCCACACCCTGGACTGGACCGAAGGCTGCATCGCCATGAAGAACACCGATATGCGCGAAAT
This sequence comes from Pseudomonas sp. MIL19, assembly GCF_028680365.1. Lineage (NCBI taxonomy): Bacteria > Pseudomonadati > Pseudomonadota > Gammaproteobacteria > Pseudomonadales > Pseudomonadaceae > Pseudomonas > Pseudomonas sp. MIL19. Next base: position 233,653 of record NZ_JAPPVG010000003.1, read on the forward strand.
CTGGAGCCTGGTTAAGGACGGCACACTGATCGAAATCAGACCCTGATCGCCAGATGAAAAAGGCACCTTCGCGGTGCCTTTTTACGCCTTAGAACTGAATATCAGACAGCCGCCACACCTCAAAGGCCGGCGTCTCGTAGGGATGCTGCTGTTTCATGGCCTTAACCGCCGCATGGATCAGCTCATCAGCCACGACCATCTCGACCTTCCACTCCATGACCTGCTCGACCCGCCCCAACTGGCCAATAAATGGCTGACTGCCTTCCAGCGCACGAAACTGGCCCTGCCCCAAGATTTGCCAGCAACACTGGTCATAGTGACCAATGCGTCCGCCACCGGCGCTAAACACCGCATTCTTAACGCATTCCAAGTGCGTTTCAGGCACATAAAAGCACAGCTTGTACATTAGGGTCTCCCCCGCAAAAGCATATAAAAGCGTGGCGACAAGGCCACTGCGCATGAGCGTTTTTACTGACTGAATCGGCGCAACCTACGCCCTTAAAATCAGCGGCGTGCTCAACACATCAGCGCAAACTGCAAGGCACCACGCCAGCTAACCCCCACGCCAAAATCGCCACCAACGGTCTTTAAGACTCCTTACCGGCGGATGATGACTGCCATCACAATAGGGTAGACGGTGCGACAAACCGCAACGGCAAAGCAGCAGAAATTGCTCACGCTCAGGCAGCAGTTCAAGTTTTTCGGGGCACGCACAAACACAATCAGGAAGCTGGGACGAACGCCCGCAGCGGCACAGCTGTAAGGTATCGCCAGGTTTAACCTGGCGCACCTCAGGTAAAACGGGCGCAGGCTTACTCAACATAAGCCCGCACCACGTGGATCAATCCACCCACACACGCGCGTTGCGGAACATCCGCAGCCAGCCCGCATCGTCCTGCCAGTCGTCCGGTTTCCAGGAGTTCTGTACGGCGCGGAAGACTCGCTCCGGGTGCGGCATCATGATGGTCACGCGACCGTCGCGACTGGTCAGGCCGGTAATCCCGCGCGGCGAACCGTTAGGGTTGGCCGGGTAGGTTTCAGTGACCTTGCCGTGGTTATCGATAAAGCGCATCGCCACGCAGCCGGACAGGTCGGCTTCGAGCAGGGCTTCCTCGCTCTCAAACTCGGCATGGCCTTCACCGTGAGCGATGGCGATTGGCATACGCGAACCGGCCATCCCCTGCAGGAAGATCGAGGCCGACTCTTGCACCTGCACCATCGCCACTCGCGCTTCGAACTGCTCCGAACGGTTGCGCACGAAGTGCGGCCAGAACTCGCTGCCCGGGATCAGCTCGTGCAAGTTGCTCATCATCTGGCAACCGTTACACACGCCCAAGGCGAAGCTGTCCTTGCGTTCGAAGAAGGCCTGGAAGCCATCACGCGCCCGGCTGTTGAACAACACTGACTTAGCCCAACCTTCGCCGGCGCCGAGTACGTCGCCGTAGGAGAAGCCACCGCAGGCAACCAGGCCCTTGAAGGCGTCTAGGCTGACGCGACCGCTGAGGATGTCGCTCATGTGCACATCAATCGCATTGAAGCCGGCGCGATCGAAGGCAGCCGCCATTTCCACCTGACCGTTAACGCCCTGCTCACGCAGCACAGCGATCTGCGGACGCACACCCTTGCGGATATACGGCGCGCTGATGTCTTCATTGACATCAAAACCGAGCTTGACCGACAGACCGGGGTTATCTTCCTCCAGCAAGCCATCAAACTCTTGATCAGCACATTCAACGTTATCGCGCAAACGCTGGATCTGATAGCTGGTCTGTGCCCACTGACGCTGCAGCAGATGACGCTGGCCGGCGAAAACCGGCTGACCACCAAAGTTGATCGCCACGTCATCACTGTTGACCGGCTGACCGATCACCGCCACGCAGTCGCCCAGACCTGCCGCGCTGAACTGTGCCAGCACTTCTGGCGTGGCATCTTGATGCACCTGAATCACGGCGCCCAACTCTTCGTTGAACAGCACCGCCGCCAGCTCAGCACTTTCGGCAGCCAATGCATCGAGGTACAGGTTGAGGCCACAATGACCGGCAAATGCCATTTCCAGGGCAGTAACCAGTAGGCCACCGTCAGAACGGTCGTGGTAAGCAAGGATATGACCGTCGGCGTTCAAGCCCTGGATCACCGCAAAGAAGGCTTTGAGGTCTTCGGCGTCATCAACATCCGGGGCCTGGCTGCCGAGCTTGCTGTAGACCTGGGTGAGGATCGATGCACCCAAGCGGTTCTGCCCACGGCCGAGGTCGATCAGGATCAAATCAGTTTCGCCCTTATCCATACGCAGTTGCGGGGTCAGGGTCTTGCGAATATCGCTGACCGGCGCAAAGCCGGTCACCACCAGGGACAGCGGCGAGGTCACGCTCTTGTCAGCACCCTCGTCGCGCCATTGGGTCTTCATCGACATCGAGTCTTTGCCCACCGGAATGGTGATACCCAGCTCCGGACAAAGCTCCATGCCCACCGCTTTAACGGTGTCGTACAGGCGCGCGTCTTCACCCGGATGGCCCGCAGCGGACATCCAGTTGGCAGACAATTTGATCTCGCTGATGGCATTAATGCGCGAAGCCGCCAGGTTGGTCAGGGTTTCACCAATCGCCATCCGCCCGGATGCAGCCGCATCCAGCAGCGCCAGCGGGGTGCGCTCACCCATGGCCATGGCCTCACCGGTGTACACATCAAAGCTGGTGGCAGTAACGGCGCAGTCAGCCACCGGCACCTGCCAAGGGCCAACCATCTGATCACGCGCCACCAGACCAGTAATGGTGCGGTCGCCGATGGTGATCAGGAAGCTCTTGCTGGCCACAGCCGGGTGATGCAGAACGCGGGTGACCGCTTCATCAATCGCCAGGGTGCTGGCATCAAAGTCATCACCCAGCTCATTTTCACGCGTGGCCGAGCGATGCATACGCGGGGCTTTGCCCAGCAGCACGTTAAGCGGCATGTCCACGGCATTGTTGCCAAAGTGGCTGTCGGTTACGGTCAGGTGAGCTTCTTCAGTGGCCTCACCGACTACGGCAAACGGGCAGCGCTCACGCTCACAGATGGCTTTGAAACGCTCGAAATTGGCAGCATCCACCGCAAGCACGTAGCGCTCTTGGGATTCGTTACTCCAAATCTCGTGCGGCGCCATGCCCGGCTCATCATTCGGCACGTTGCGCAGCTCGAAGCGGCCGCCACGACCGCCATCGTTAACCAATTCAGGGAAGGCGTTGGACAAACCGCCCGCACCGACGTCGTGGATAAAGGCAATCGGGTTGCTCTCGCCCAGCTGCCAGCAACGGTCGATGACTTCCTGACAGCGACGCTCCATTTCCGGGTTTTCGCGCTGCACCGAGGCGAAATCCAGGTCTGCCGAGCTGGTGCCAGTGGCCATCGACGAGGCTGCGCCGCCGCCCAGGCCGATCAGCATGGCCGGGCCACCGAGCACGATCAGCTTGGCGCCGACGGTAATCTCGCCTTTCTGCACGTGTTCAGCGCGGATGTTACCCATGCCGCCCGCGAGCATGATGGGCTTGTGGTAACCGCGTACTTCTTCACCGCGCGGCGTCTGGATCGCCTGCTCGAAGGTGCGGAAGTAACCGGTCAGAGCCGGACGACCGAACTCGTTATTGAACGCCGCGCCACCCAGCGGACCTTCAATCATGATGTCCAGCGCGGTAACGATGCGCTCAGGCTTGCCGTACGGCACTTCCCACGGCTGCTCGAAACCCGGAATTTGCAGGTTGGACACGGTGAAGCCGGTGAGCCCCGCCTTCGGCTTGGCGCCGCGGCCGGTGGCACCTTCGTCACGGATCTCGCCACCAGAGCCAGTGGCAGCCCCTGGGAACGGCGCAATCGCCGTTGGGTGGTTGTGGGTTTCCACCTTCATCAGGATATGCACCGGCTCCTGCACCGCGCCGTACTGACGGGTTTCTGGGTCCGGATAGAAGCGCCCGGCAACGTTGCCGACGATCACCGAGGCGTTGTCCTTATAAGCCGACAACACACCTTCGCTGTGCATCTGGTAGGTGTTTTTGATCATGCCGAACAGGGATTTCTCCTGGCTCTGGCCATCAATATCCCAGCTGGCATTGAAGATTTTGTGGCGGCAATGCTCAGAGTTAGCCTGGGCGAACATCATCAGTTCGATGTCGTGCGGGTTGCGCCCCAAACCATTGAAGCTGGTCACCAGGTAATCAATTTCGTCTTCGGCAAGGGCCAGGCCCAGCTCGACGTTGGCCAGTACCAGCGCGGCGCGACCGCCACCGAGAATATCCACTGCGGTCAGCGGCTTAGGCTGCGCATGGCTGAACAGTGCGGCGGCGCCTTCGAGGTTATCCAGCACCAACTGAGTCATGCGGTCATGCAGCAGATCAGCCACCAGCTGCGCCTCGGCGGCATTTAGCTCGCCGCTGACGTAGTACGCCAGGCCGCGTTCAATGCGCTGAATCTTCGCCAGGCCACAGTTACGAGCGATGTCGCTGGCCTTGCTCGACCAGGGCGAAATGGTGCCAAAGCGCGGAATGGCCAGGAACAGGCGGCCAGTTGGCTCCTGCACAGGCACACTCGGGCCATATTTCAGCAAACGGGCCAATACCTGCTCTTCGTCGGCACTCAGAACACCGGACACTTCGGCGAAGTGCGCGAACTCGGCATACAGACCGGTGACCGCAGGAACCTTACTGGTCAGTTGTTCAAGCAATTTGCCGTGACGGAAAGCAGAAAGGGCGGGAGCGCCGCGCAGGATCAACATCGGGGACAGCCTCTGGGAAGGGGTGTACTTTGAGGCCGTGCATTCTAGCCTAAAGCGTCGCCAACGGCACCCGCGAAGGCCTGCCTCTGTTAGCGCCACATGACAAAGCCAGGCACCCGCTTAAATGCCCGGCTGGCAACTCACCACCCGCACCATTTTGCTAGCAGAGAAGCCTTCCGCTGTCGATATATGGCGCGACCCATGCTTTGCGTATACTGCGCCAATGTTTGCCCAATCTGCGTTCCGTGTGCGCCGCGCCTGCTGGCTGTCGGTGATCGGAATCCTCCTGGTGCTCGGCGGCTGTGCTGAAGAACCCAGCACACTCGAGCGCGTTCAGGCGGAGGGTGTACTGCGGGTGATCACCCGTAACAGCCCGGCCACCTACTTCCAGGACCGTAACGGCGAAACCGGCTTTGAATACGAGCTGGTCAAACGCTTTGCCGACGACCTGGGCGTTGAACTAAAAATCGAAACCGCCGACAACCTCGATGACCTGTTTACCAGCCTGAACAAACCTAACGGCCCGGCCCTGGCCGCTGCCGGTTTGGTAGAAAGCGACGGACGGCAACAGTACGCACGCTTCTCCCTACCCTACCTCGAAGTCACGCCGCAGGTTATCTACCGCAACGGCGAACAACGCCCGACTCGCCCCAGTGACTTAGTCGGTAAGCGAATCCTAGTACTTAAAGGCAGCAGCCATGCCGAACAGCTGGCAGCGCTCAAACTGCAACTGCCTGAGCTGACCTACGAAGAATCCGCCGCCATTGAAGTCGTCGACCTGCTGCGCATGGTTGATGAGGGGCAAATCGATCTAACCCTGGTCGACTCTAACGAGCTGGCCATGAACCAAGTCTATTTTTCCAACGTACGCGTGGCCTTTGACTTTGGCGATTCGCAGAACCTGGCATGGGCTACCGCACCCGGCGTGGACAATAGCCTGCTCGATGAAATCAATGTCTTCATCATGCGCTCGCAAAAAAATGGCAGCCTAAAGCGCCTGAAGGACCGCTACTACGGCCACGTTGATGTACTCGGCTATGTTGGCGCCTACACCTTCGCCAAACACCTGCAGCAGCGCCTGCCTCGTTACGAAAAATACTTTCGCGAAGCCGCCAAGGTCAATCAGGTGGACTGGCGCTTACTCGCCGCCATGGGCTATCAGGAATCACTCTGGCAACCCACCGCAACCTCGAAAACCGGCGTCCGTGGGCTGATGATGCTGACGTTGCGCACCGCCCAGGCCATGGGTGTTTCGGATCGCCTAGACCCCAAGCAAAGCATTCAAGGCGGCGCCAAATATATTGTGCACGTGAAGAACCAGCTGCCCGAAAGCATTCTAGAACCCGACCGCACCTGGTTTGCCCTGGCCTCGTACAACGTCGGCGGCGGGCACCTGGAAGACGCCCGCAAGCTCACCGAAGCCGAAGGCCTCGACCCGAATAAGTGGCTGGATGTGCAAAAAATTCTGCCGCGCCTGGCGCAGAAACAGTGGTACAGCAAGACTCGCTACGGCTATGCCCGCGGCGGTGAGCCGGTGCATTTTGTACGCAACATTCGCCGTTACTACGACATTCTCACCTGGGTAACCCAGCCGCAGCTGGAAGGCTCGCAAATCGCCGAAAGCAACCAACACGTACCGGGCATCGATAAAAGCCAGCCCATTCAGCAGACGCCGCCGCTTTAACGCTGCTCGCGCCGCGCCTTGAAGAAGGCACTCAGCACCTCGCCGCACTCCTGCGCCAACACCCCACCCTCAACCAACACCCGATGGTTGAGAAACGCCTGATTAAAGAACTCGCCTCGGCTCAACGCCACCCCCGCCTTGGGCTCAGTTGCGCCAAACACCACGCGCTGCACCCGCGCATGCACAATCAAACCGGCGCACATGCTGCACGGCTCCAGCGTCACATACAGCGTACTGCCCGGCAGCCGATAGTTATCCACGGCCTGCGCAGCAGCGCGAACCGCCACCATTTCGGCATGCGCACTCGGGTCATGGGTGGAAATCGGGCAATTAAACCCGCGCCCGACAATCACCCCGCCCTGCACCAGCACGGCGCCGACCGGCACCTCGCCCAGCGCCGCACCTTCGGCGGCCAGCGCCAGCGCCTCACGCATAAAGTGCGCATCCTGGCTGCGGTCAACAATCAATGGACGGCGCATCAGGCCACCTCAATCGCGGCCATCAGGCCGGTTTCCATGTGGTCAATCACATGGCAATGGAACATCCAGATTCCCGGGTTATCGGCGACAAACGCGATACGCGCCACTTCATTCTTGCCCAGCAGATAGGTGTCGGTGAAATACGGAATGATCTTCTTGCGGTTGGATGAGATGACTTTGAATGCCAGCCCGTGCAAGTGAATCGGGTGCAGGTACTGCGCCATATTGCGCAGCTCGAAGATGTAGTGGCCATCTTGCTTCAGGCTGGCTATCGGCCGATCGGCACAGGTCTTATCGTTGATATCCCAGGCCTGACCGTTGATCTGCCAGTACTTGGCCGGCCCGTTATCACCCTCACTGACCAAGCGCGCCGACCACTCAAAGTTAAACCGCAGCACCTCAGCGCGCTCAAGGTCAGGCTCCGCCACAGGATTAGCCGGCAGCTGCGCCGGCCACGCGCCGGCAGCCTCAACACTGGCCACACTTTTCAGCGTCGCCAAGCGCAGCGGACCATTGCGCAGCGACAACTCCACACCCGCCTCCGGCACACGCACCGCCAGGTCAATACGCATCCCCGGCCCTAACCAATATTCCTTACCCAAAGGCCGCGGCTCAATCGGGTGGCCATCCAGCGCATACAAGCGCGCCTCGGCGCCCGGCAGGTTGAGCCGGTACGTCACGGTGTTATCCAGATTCAACATCCGCAGCCGCACCACCTGCCCAGCAGGCAATTCAAGTACAGGAACAGGCTTGCCATTAACCGTACTGAGCCGACCACGCGTGCCCTCACGCGCCGCCTCGCGCGGCACACTGAATGCAGTGAAAGCACCCTGCTCATCGACATGCCAGGTTTTCAGGCTCAGGGTGCGCTCATGGGCAAAACCGGTGGGCTCGCGCTCCTCGACAATCAACGGGCCGACCAAGCCGCGACCAAGCTGCTCGGCGCTGCTCAGGTGCGGGTGGTACCAGAAGTTGCCGGCATCTTCGGTCTTGAAGCGGTAATCAAAATACTCGCCCGGCAGCACCGGCAGCTGCGAGACATAGGGCACACCATCCATCTCCAGCGGCAGGCGGATGCCATGCCAGTGAATCGTGGTCGGCTCGTCCAGATGATTGATAAAACGCACCCGCAACCAGTCACCCTGACGCGCGCGAATTTCCAGCCCCGGCACTTGCCCGGCATAGCCCCAGGCCGGGGTGATGTGCCCAGGCACCAGTTCGACATCCAGCGGCGCGGCAATCAACTCGTAATCATGGCTCGCCTGGTTTTCTGCACGCCCCAGCCAGTAACGCACGCCACCGACACCAAGCCCGGCGACGCCCAATGCGCTAAGACCAGCCAGAACCTGCCTGCGAGTAAACGCCATATTCGCTCCCGTGATCCGGATCCACTCCGGAGCAGTAGGCCGCCCGATGCATTTCAGGCAGCTAGTTGCAATATCTTCTCATTTACACCCACAGCAAGGCGAGCCTCGCATAGCGCGCGATTGCCGCACCCACAGAAACAACAAAGGCAGCTCGCGCTGCCTTTGTGGCGTTTCAACTCACTCGCGGGATCATTCCCACTCGATGGTCGCTGGCGGCTTACTCGACACGTCGTAGGTAACGCGGGAGATGCCTTCGATCTCATTGATGATGCGACCGCTGACGGTTTCCAGCAGCTCGTAAGGCAGGTGCGCCCATCGTGCAGTCATAAAGTCGATGGTTTCCACCGCGCGCAGGGCGACAACCCAGGCGTAACGACGGCCATCACCGACCACGCCCACCGATTTCACCGGCTGGAACACCACGAACGCCTGACTGACCTTGTGGTACCAGTCAGCCTTGCGCAGCTCTTCGATAAAGATGTGGTCGGCGCGACGCAGCAGGTCGGCGTATTCCTTCTTCACTTCACCGAGAATACGCACACCCAGGCCTGGGCCGGGGAATGGGTGACGGTAAACCATGTCGTACGGCAGGCCGAGTTCCAGACCGAGGCGGCGCACTTCATCCTTAAACAGTTCGCGCAGTGGCTCGACCAGCTTGAGGTTCATTTCCTCTGGCAGACCACCCACGTTGTGGTGCGACTTGATCACGTGAGCCTTGCCGCTCTTCGCGCCGGCCGACTCGATCACGTCCGGGTAGATAGTGCCCTGGGCGAGGTACTTGATGTTCTCCAGTTTGTTGGACTGGGCATCGAACACGTCAATAAAGGTACGCCCAATGATCTTGCGCTTCTTCTCAGGGTCGGACTCGCCGGCCAGGTTGTTGAGGAACTGCTCTTCAGCATTGGCGCGGATCACCTTGACGCCCATGTTCTCAGCGAACATGGCCATCACTTGCTCGCCTTCGTGCAAGCGCAGCAGGCCGTTATCAACGAAGACGCAGGTCAGCTGGTCACCGATAGCCTTGTGCAGCAGGGCCGCCACCACGGAGGAGTCCACGCCGCCGGACAGGCCCAGCAGGACGTTGTCGGTGCCGACCTGGGCGCGCACCTGGGCGATGGCGTCTTCGGCAATCTTCGACGGGGTCCACAGGGCTTCGCACTGGCAGATGTCGAGGATAAAGCGCGAGAGGATGCGGCCACCCTGCTTGGTATGAGTCACTTCCGGGTGGAACTGCACGCCGTAATAGCCAAGAGCGTCGTTGAACATGCCAGCAATCGGGCAGCTCGGGGTGCTGGCCAGGATGTGGAAATCCTGCGGTAGCTTGGTGACTTTGTCACCGTGGCTCATCCACACGTCGAGGCCGAACAAGCCATCAGCGTCGACATGGTCTTCGATGCCATCGAGCAGGCGGCTCTTGCCGACCACGTCAACGCGGGCATAACCAAATTCACGCAACTCGGACCCTTCAACCTTGCCACCCAGCTGCTCAGCCATGGTTTGCATGCCGTAGCAAATACCGAAGACCGGCACGCCGAGATCAAACACGGCCTGAGGGCAGCGCGGGCTGTTGGCCTCATGCACCGACTCCGGGCCACCGGCGAGGATAACCCCGCGCGGCGCGAAGGCGCGGATGTCATCGTCGCTCATGTCGAACGGGTGCAACTCGCAATACACGCCGATCTCGCGTACGCGGCGGGCGATCAGCTGAGTGTACTGGGAGCCGAAATCCAGAATCAGGATGCGGTGCGCGTGGATATCTTGATGAGCCATGGCCGTCTCTCGTAGCGGAATTCACAAATAACTCGGGGCTGCTCTGTTTTTAACAGCCTCAGCCCCGTGCCTTACTCAAATTTCAAAAATCGATTTGCCACGTCGCGAGCGCAGAGCCGGCAAGGCGGAGATAGACGAGAAAGCGGAGTTGGCTGTAGCCAATGAGCATTTCGAGTTTTTCTCCAACGCAGCCGGATCAAGCGCAGCAGCGGCACATCGATTTTTTAGCCCACGCGATAGTTCGGGGCTTCCTTGGTGATCTGTACATCGTGTACATGGGACTCGGCCATGCCGGCGCCGGTGATGCGCACAAACTCAGGCTTGCTGCGCATCTCTTCAATGGTCGCGCAACCGGTGTAGCCCATGGAAGCACGCAAACCACCCATCAGCTGATGGACGATCGCACCCATGGCGCCCTTGTAAGCCACGCGGCCTTCGATACCTTCCGGTACCAATTTTTCCGCACCGGCCGAGGAGTCCTGGAAGTAGCGATCCGAGGAGCCCTGCGCCTGCGCCATGGCGCCCAGCGAACCCATGCCGCGATAGGCCTTGTAGGAGCGGCCCTGGAACAGTTCGATCTCACCTGGCGCTTCTTCAGTACCGGCCAGCATGGAGCCGATCATTACGCAGGATGCACCGGCAACGATGGCTTTCGACAGGTCACCGGAGAAGCGGATGCCACCATCGGCAATCAACGGCACTCCGGTACCGGCCAGAGCAGCAGCAACATTGGCGACGGCAGAGATTTGCGGCACACCGACACCCGCAACTATCCGCGTGGTGCAGATCGAGCCTGGGCCGATACCGACCTTGACGGCATCCGCGCCTGCCTCGGCCAGCGCCTTGGCCGCATCACCCGTGGCAATGTTGCCACCGATTACCTGAACTTCAGGGAAGGTCTGCTTGACCCAGCGCACGCGGTCGATCACGCCTTTGGAGTGGCCATGCGCGGTGTCGACGATGATCACATCAACGCCGGCATGCACCAGCGCGGTCACGCGATCTTCGGTATCGGCACCCGTGCCAACTGCTGCGCCAACGCGCAGACGACCCTGGTCGTCCTTACTGGCCAGCGGGTAAGCCTTGGCTTTCTCGATGTCGTTGACGGTCATCATGCCCTTGAGGCGGAATTGGTCATCGACAATCAGCACGCGCTCGATACGGTGCTTGTGCAACAGCTTGCGCACGGTCTGGGTGTCTTCACCCTCCTTTACCGTAACCAGACGCTCTTTCGAGGTCATTACATCGCGCACCTTGGCGCTCATGTTGGTTTCGAAGCGCACATCACGGCTGGTGACGATACCGACCAGATCACCGTGGTGCAGCACCGGTACGCCGGAGATATTGTTCTGCCGAGTCAGGTCGAACAGATCACCCACAGTGGCATCGGCCTCGATGGTGATCGGGTCCTTGACCACACCGGACTCATAGCGCTTGACCTTGCGCACTTCGAGCGCCTGCTGCTCGGGGGTCATGTTCTTATGGATGATGCCGATGCCGCCTTCCTGAGCCATGGCAATCGCCAGACGGGCCTCAGTCACGGTATCCATAGCAGCAGAGAGCAACGGGATATTCAGTTCGATACCACGGGTCAGGCGCGTTTTGAGGCTGACATCCTTCGGCAGAACTTCGGAATAACCTGGAATAAGTAGAACGTCGTCGAAGGTAAGAGCTTCTTGACTGATACGCAGCATGGCGGGGGCTCCCGGACGGGAAAATTGGAAGCGCGCCATTATACTCAGACGCCCCCCTGCACTCAACGCAAACTACGCAGAACATTTGCCCAAGCGCGACAGCGCCCTACAAATCGACCCGCACCAATGACACCGGAAAGCCTAGCCGCGCAGCGAACTCGTCGAGAAAACTGGTTTTAAAGCCGGCATCCGCCCAGTTGTTAAAAATAAAGCCCAGATTGGAAAAGCCGCAGGGCTGCAGGAATAAAAAGCCGTTGATGTCATCTTCATGACCACAACGTGGGCAAGTGAAGTTATCGGTATGCCCTGGCATCCACTCATCCAGACTGTCGAACAACGCCTCGCCCACTTCCTTGCGGCACTGCGCGCAGCCCGCCTCTTCCAGAAAGCCTGCCGTCGGGGTGTAGATGCAACGCTTGTAGATAATTTCCAGGCCATGCACGGCCTGGCCGAACGGCAACAACTCGGGACGCTCGACTACGCGTCGTGCGCCCTCGGCAATGCCATAGCCCATATGCTTGAAGGTGCGCCCGCAGGTGCTTAGCTGCTCTTCGATGATGTTCTGTTTGACCAGCCAACGCACGATCAACCGCGCCCGCGCCTCATGGCCGGGAAAGCTGGAAATCTGCGGCACGATGATGGCTTGCTGCTCGCTCATAAAGGGCTCGTTCAACATGTAAGAAGGCTAAGGACGCGCAGCTTAATCGGCTGACCGTAACGGTCAAGGTCAATCCGCTATGGCCAGCCAGGGCAAAGCCTTTATCATGCCGGCCATGATCAAAGACCCCTTCCAACGCCTGAACCTCGACCGCGAGGTGCTCAGCGTCAGCCAACTGAACAACCGTGCACGCCTGCTGCTGGAAGATGTATTCGGCGGTATCTGGGTGGAAGGTGAAATCTCCAACCTGGCCAAGCCGGCCTCCGGGCATATCTACTTCACCCTTAAAGATAGCCAGGCCCAGGTGCGCTGTGCGCTGTTTCGACAGAATGCCGCCAAAGTCCGTCAGGCGCTGCGTGATGGCTTAGCGGTGAAGGTGCGCGGCAAGGTGTCGCTGTTTGAAGGGCGCGGCGACTACCAGCTGATCCTCGACGCCGTCGAGCCGGCCGGCGACGGTGCACTGCGCTTAGCCTTCGAGGCATTGAAGGAAAAACTCAGCGCCGAAGGCCTATTCTCGGCCGAGCATAAAGTCGCCCTGCCAGCCCACCCGAAACGCATCGGCATTATCAGCTCACCGACTGGCGCGGTGATTCGCGACATCATCAGCGTGTTCCGCCGCCGCGCGCCACAGGTCGAACTGACCTTGATACCCACTGCCGTGCAAGGCCGTGAAGCCACTGCGCAGATCGTCCGCGCCCTCGGCATCGCCGATAAAAAAGGTTTTGATGCACTGATCCTGGCCCGTGGCGGCGGCTCGCTGGAAGACCTCTGGTGCTTTAACGAAGAGCCGGTGGCCCGCGCCATTGCCGCCTGTGTCACGCCCATCGTCAGTGCCGTGGGCCATGAAACCGATGTGTCTATCGCCGATTTTGTCGCCGACGTGCGCGCACCAACGCCCTCGGCCGCCGCCGAGTTACTGGCCCCCGACAGCAGCGAACTGGTGCAGCGCCTGCATAATCTCAAGCGCCGCCTCAACCTGCGCATGCAACACCGACTGGAGCGCGAACGCATGCGCCTAGACGGTTTGCAGCGGCGCCTGCGCCATCCCGGTGAACGCCTGCGCCAGCACGCCCAGCGCGTGGATGACCTGGAGATGCGCCTCAGCCGAGCCTTTGAGCGGCAATTAAAAAGCCGCCGCGAACGCCTGACCCATCTGCAAACCCGCCTGCTCAGCCTGCACCCGGAGCGCAACCTCAAGCTGCTCGACCAGCGCTTGCAAGCGCTGGCCGAACGGCTGCAACGCAGCATGCGTGAAGGCCTCAAGGCGCGTCACCTGCAGCTGCATAGCCAGGTGCAAACGCTGCACGCGGTCAGCCCACTGGCCACCCTCGGACGCGGCTACAGCATCCTCCTCGATGAGCGCGGCCGCGCGATCCGCAACGCCGCCGACACCCAGCCAGGTCAACGCTTAAAAGCCCGACTGGGCAACGGCGAGCTAGATGTGCGGGTCGAAGACAATCATGTGCAGCCGGTCACCCTCTCACTGCTCGACTGACCTTTTTATGCAGGTGGATAAGCTTCGCGTTATCCACCCTACGGATATTCAATGCGCCTATTCACCCTGCTAGCCCTGTTCTGCCTCACCCTACCCGTCTATGCCGAAGGTTTTATCAGCCGCCTATTGAACAAGCCTGTTCCCGGCGGTGTGGCAGTAGTCGATTTGGGCACGGGAGAAACGGCGCCCAATGTGCGTTATCAGGACAAACCGGTATTGGTGATCAAAGAAGATCAACAGCGCTGGATTGCCATTGTCGGCGTGCCGCTCAGCGTCAAACCCGGCAGCCAGCAGATCAGCGTCAACGGCAGCCAGAATCTGAGTTTCCAGGTGGGCAACAAGCACTACCGTGAACAACGCATCACCCTGAAAAACCAGCAGCAGGTCAACCCTAACCCGGCCAACCTCAAACGCATTGGGCGCGAACTGGCCGAGCAAACCCACGCCTACCAGCAATTCAGCCCACGCCAGCCGAGTAACCTGCTGTTCGACAAACCGGTCAACGGGCCACTCTCCAGCCCCTTCGGTTTGCGCCGCTTCTTTAATGGCGAGGAACGCAACCCGCACTCCGGGCTGGACTTCGCCGCCAGCCGCGGCACGCCGATCAAGGCCCCGGCCGCCGGTAAAGTGATTCTGCTTGGCGACTACTTCTTCAATGGCAAAACCGTATTTGTCGACCACGGCCAGGGGCTGATCAGCATGTTCTGCCACCTCTCGGCCATCGACGTGAAGCTCGGCGCTGAACTGCCGCGCGGTGGCGTGGCCGGTAAAGTTGGCGCCACTGGCCGCGCCACCGGGCCACACCTGCACTGGAACGTCAGCCTGAACGACGCCCGCGTTGACCCGGCGATTTTCATCGGCGCCTTCACCCCCTAACAACCTGCCAGACACGTTCAGCAACCAACCCCGCCGGCCCGACAACAGCGCCTTTGTTAAGGTGGCCACGCTGACCCATACGCTGAGACCTTAGAGGAGCGGCATGAGCGACTTCTACAACAACGCCCAGAACTGGCTTGAGAATTACCCCGAGCTTTACAGCCTGACCGGCTTAACCCTGCTGATCATTGCGGCCTGGCTGGCCAACTGGATGGTTAAACGCGTGCTGCTGCGCGGCCTCTACCGGGCGCTGAAGGCCACGCCCATTGGCCAGGACGGCACCCTGCGGGACTCACGCATCACCGCGCGGCTCGCCAACATCGTGCCGGCGCTGATTATTTCCGCCGGCATCACCCTCGTCCCCCACCTGCCGGGGGCCGTCGTCACGGCAACACGCAATGTCTGCAGCGCGTTTATCGTGCTGACTATTGCTCTGGCAATCAGCGGTGTATTGACGCTGCTGAACAGCGCCTACGAAAAGCGCCCGAACGCCCACTTAAAACCGATCAAGGGCTACGTGCAGGTGGTGAAGATCCTGCTCTTTGCCATTGCCGCCATCCTGATGGTCGCCAGCCTGATCGACCGTTCACCGTTGATTCTGCTGTCGGGTCTTGGCGCCATGGCCGCGGTGTTGATGCTGATTTTTCAAGACACCCTGTTGTCACTGGTGGCCAGCGTACAGATCTCCTCCAGCGACATCATCCGCGTGGGCGACTGGGTTGAGATGCCGCAACTGAACGCCGATGGCGATGTCATCGACATCGCCCTGCACACCGTAAAGGTGCAGAACTGGGATAAAACCATCACCACCATCCCGACCAAACGCTTTATCAGCGACCCATTCAAGAACTGGCGCGGCATGCAGGAGTGTGGCGGGCGACGGATCAAACGCAGCCTGTTTCTCGACCAGACCAGCATCACCTTTCTCAGCCCCGATGAAATCGCTCACCTGCAACGCTTCCTGCTGCTCGGCAATTACCTGCGCAACAAACAAAGCGAGCTGCACAGCTGGAACGCTGAGTTGGCCGAGGCCAGCCAGGAGCCGGCGAACACCCGACGCGTCACCAACATCGGCACCTTCCGCGCCTATGTTGAACATTACCTGCGCCAGCATGCCGGCATTAATCAGGAGATGACCCAACTGGTAAGGCAACTCAGCCCTACGCCGGACGGCCTGCCGCTGGAGCTCTACTGCTTCACCAACACCACGGCCTGGTCGCGCTACGAAGCGATCCAATCCGACCTCTTCGATCACCTGCTGGCCATTCTTCCGGAATTTGGTTTGCGGGTTTTCCAACACCCAAGTGGCGCGGATATGCGCGAATTGAAACCAAGCCTGCTGGCTACGGCCCAGCACTGACCGCAAAACGGGCGGTTGCACGCACCGCAGCCGCCCGCAATTGACACCAAGCACAGCGACTTTTATCAGCATTAAAACCATTTAAACGCGCTAAAAATGCTTATAAACACCAATTTATTCACCTTGCTTGCCAGCTTTCCCCTCAAAGATTAGGGTTGGCGCTATGAATGCCCATCACACCCTTATCCTGCTGCGCCAACACGCCAACCTCTGCTTGGTCAGCCAGCGACTGCGTGGCTAATAGCTGACGCCAGCGCACACCCCTCTTTTGAATTTCGCCCGGCTCGCCGATTGCCGCCGCGCTACAAGGATTGCCCCATGAGCATGCTTAAAGACCCGTCCAGCAAGTACCGCCCGTTCACCCCGATTGCCATTCCGGACCGCACCTGGCCGGACAAGGTCATCGACAAAGCGCCTATCTGGCTCTCCACTGACCTGCGCGACGGCAACCAATCGCTGATCGAGCCGATGGATGCCGAGAAGAAGATGCGCTTCTTCAAGTGCCTGGTGCAGGTTGGCTTGAAGGAAATCGAAGTGGGCTTCCCCTCCGCCTCGCAGACCGACTTCGACTTCGTCCGCGAGCTGATCGAAGGGGGCCACATCCCCGATGACGTGACCATCCAAGTGCTGACTCAGGCGCGCGATGACCTTATCGAGCGCACCTTCGAGTCGCTCAAGGGCGCGAAGAAAGCCATCGTGCATTACTACAACGCCTGCGCACCGAGCTTCCGCAAGATCGTCTTCAACCAAGACAAAGCGGGCGTCAAAGCCATCGCCGTGGCCGCCGGCAAGACCATCAAGCGTCTGGCCGCCACGCAACCAGACACCCAATGGGGCTTTGAGTACTCGCCGGAAGTCTTTAGCAGCACTGAAACCGACTTTGCCGTCGAGGTGTGCAATGCCGTCATCGCGGTGTTCCAGCCGACCCCGGCCAACCCGCTGATCCTCAACTTGCCGGCGACCATCGAGTGTGCCACGCCGAATAATTACGCCGACCAAATTGAATGGTTTGGCCGCCATATCGATACGCGTGACAGCGTATTGATCAGCGTGCACACCCACAACGACCGCGGCACTGGCGTTGCGGCCACTGAGCTCGCGGTCATGGCAGGCGCGGATCGCGTCGAAGGTTGCCTGTTCGGCAACGGCGAGCGCACCGGCAACGTCTGCCTGGTCACCGTCGCGCTGAACCTCTACACCCAGGGCGTGAACCCGCAGTTAGACTTCTCCGACATCGACGCCGTGCGTAAGGTGGTCGAGGACTGCAACCAGATCCCCGTGCATCCGCGTCACCCGTATGCCGGCGACTTGGTCCACACCGCGTTCTCTGGCTCGCACCAGGATGCGATCCGTAAGGGCTTCACCCAGCAGCAGGCCGATGCTGTTTGGGAAGTGCCTTACTTGCCGATTGACCCAGCCGATATCGGCCGCGATTACGAGGCGGTGATTCGCGTGAACAGCCAATCCGGCAAAGGCGGTATTACCTTCCTGCTCGAACAGGAATACGGCATTAACCTGCCGCGCCGCATGCAGATCGAGTTCAGCCAGGTGGTGCAAAAAGAAACCGACCGCCTCGGCCTGGAAATGACCGCCGCACAAATCTACAAGTTGCTCGACAGCGAATACCTGCAAGCCACCACGCCCTATGCCCTCAAAGGCCATCGCCTGCAGGAAGAAAACGGCACCAGCGCGGTCGATGTAGAAATCGTCAGCGAAGGTGAAACCCTGCACTGGCGCGGTATCGGTAAAGGCCCGCTGGAAGCCCTGGTCGCCGGCCTGCCGGTGGCTGTGGAGATCATGGACTACTCCGAGCACGCCATCGGCGCGGGTACCAATGCCAAGGCAGCCGCTTATATCGAGCTACGGGTTAACGGCGGCCGCGCCCTGCATGGCGTAGGCATCGACGAGAACCTGACCACAGCCAGCTTCCGTGCGCTGTTTAGTGCACTGAATCGCGCCCTCGGTCAGGCCGCCGAACAAGCCGCCTAAGGCAAGCGGCGCACAGGGGCGGCTAATTGCTTTTAGCCGCTTGATGTCCAGTGTAGTGCGCCTGATGAAATTGACAGCGCTCTGAGGGCGCGATTAGGCTCCGCGCCTGCGCATGTGGCTATACCCATAAAATCAAAATAACAGCGATCCCAGCCAAACCTATCCCAACGTCTATTCGATGGGTGCCGGGAGCGTTTGTGCGCCTGTTTGGCAAAACCCTGACAGCGCACTTTCAACACATGACAAGGAAACACAACATGCTGACTAACCGGATGGGGCTGATTGCCCTGGGAATACTGAGTGCCACTCAGGCCATGGCCAATGAACAGGCAGCCTCTAATGGCTTTGTTAAAGACAGCAGCCTCAATGTGCTGCTGCGTAATGCTTACATAAGCCGTGACTACAAAGACCAAAACCAGGATAAAGCCGAGTGGGGCCAAGCGGCGATTGGCACGTTCTCCTCGGGCTTCACCCAAGGCACCATCGGCGTCGGCGTGGATGCCTTTGCGCTGTATGGTCTGCGCCTAGACGGCGGCAAGGGCCGCTCAGGCGCTGGCGGCATCGACTTCTTCAAGCAGGGTGACAGCGGTAGCGCCGCCAACGACTTGTCCAAAGCCGGCGCAGCGGTCAAATTCCGCGCATCCAACACCGTGCTGACCTACGGTGAGCAGATGCCGGCCTTGCCGGTGCTGAACCACGACAACTCGCGCCTGCTGCCGGAAAGCTACACCGGCACATTGATCACCTCCAGCGAGATCGAGGGCCTGGAACTCAACGCCGGCCGCTTTACCGCCGAATCGCGCAAAAGCGCTGAAGGCCGTGACAGCGGTGGTTTGAAATCGATCAACGTATTGGGCGGCAGCTACCAGTTCAGTGAGCAGTTCAGCGCAGCGCTTTACGCGTCTGACGTTGAAGATGTGCTGAAGAAGCAGTACGTCAACCTGAATTACGTCTTCCCGTTGGCGGCCGAGCGCTCTCTGACCCTGGATTTTAACGGCTACCGCACCAAGCTGGATAAGTCCTACGCCGAGCAGAAAGATGCTGACGGCCAGGACAACAAAATCTGGAGCTTGGCGGCTATCTACACCATGGGGGCACACTCGTTCACCCTGGCCCACCAGCGCAGCACCGGCGACAGCGGCCTGGGTTATGCCTACGGCGGCTATCAGAACCACCGCAACAGTCCGGGCGACGGTGGCAACACCATCTACTTGGCCAACTCCTACTGGTCTGACTTTAACGCCGAAGACGAGCGCAGCTGGCAGTTGGGTTATGGCCTAGATTTCAGCACGTTCGGCATCCCCGGCCTGAGCTACAACGTGGCGTATGTGCACGGCTCTAACATCACCACTTCCACCAGCACCGGCGGCAGCGAGCGCGAAATCTTCAACCAGTTCAAGTACGTGGTGCAGAGCGGCGTAGCCAAAGACTTGAGCATTAAATTGCGCAGCTCGTTCCTGCGTGTGTCGCAGAAATCGAGCGAGTACAACATCGGCGGCAATGAAGTACGCGTCTTCGTTGACTACCCGATCAGCGTGTTCTGATCAGCCGCTAAGCGCAGCCTGATACAAGGCTGTGAGCCCACAAAAAAGCCCGACTGATTCGGGCTTTTTTGTGGGCGCTTAGCGCAGCAACGAGCAAACCGTTACTAGGCGGCACGCGGTTTAACTAGCGCTCCGATAGCAAGCTTAGATTGCGGCTAATTTTTCCGCCGCCCGGCGCAAGGTATCTTCGCGCTTGGCAAAGCACAAACGCACCACACGCAGATCCTTGGGTGGATCCTGGTAAAACACCGACACCGGGATTGCCGCCACGCCATGTTCGCGGGTCAGCCACTCGGCCATGGCCAGGTCGTCCACGTCAGGGCGAATAGCCGAGTAGTCGAGCAACTGGAAAAAACTACCGGCAGCGCGGGTAAAACTAAAACGCGAGCCGGTCAGCAGCTCACAAAACAAATCGCGCTTGGCTTGGTAAAAGGCAGGCAGCTCGTCGACATGCTCAGGATGCTCGGCCATATAGTCCGCCAGCGCCCATTGCAGCGGCGTCACGCCACAGAAGCTGACGTATTGATGCACCTTGCGCAGCTCGGCACTCAAGGCGGGCGGCGCCACCACATAACCGGTTTTCCAGCCAGTCACGTGGTGACTCTTGCCAAACGAGCTGACCACAAACGCCCGCTGATACAGCTCCTCATGGGCCACCACGCTGACATGTTTTGCGCCATCAAACACCAGGTGCTCGTAAACCTCATCGCTGATCAGATAAATATCGCGCCCGCGAATCAGCGCAGCGAGTTGATCCAGCGCCGCTTGGCTGATCAATGCGCCGCTGGGGTTATGCGGACTATTGAGAATGATCAATCGCGTTTTACTGCTCAGCGCGTCTTGCAGCCGCTGCCAGTCAATGCCGAAGCCCGGCAAAGCCAGCGGCACATGCACGCAGCGCCCGCCGGCCAACTCGACCGCGGGCTCATAGCTGTCGTAGCAGGGATCAAACACGATGACTTCATCACCTGGGCGGATCAGCGCCTGCACCGCGCAGAAGATCGCCTGAGTGGCACCCGGCGTAATGGTGACCTCGCTGTCAGCGCAGACCTCTCGGCCATAACTGCGAGCGATCTTCGCCGCCACCTGCTCGCGCAGCGCGGGCAAGCCGGTCATCGGCGCGTACTGGTTATCTCCGGCGGCAATATGCCGAGCGACCGCATCACGCAGCGCCTGCGGGCCGTCAAAGTCGGGGAAGCCCTGTGACAGATTGAGCGCGCCGGTTTGCGCGGCGAGCTGAGACATGCGGGTAAAGATGGTGGTGCCGACATTCGGCAACTTGCTGATAATCATCGAGGCGGCATCCGGCTGGTGATGGCGCAGAATAGCCGATCACCCCAATACGCAAAAGGCACCCGAAGGTGCCTTTATATAGAGCGTTTCAATCCAAGCTTAGCGCTTGTCTTTACGCTTTTTCTCAGCCTTTTTGTGGTGAGTCATCAGGCGGCGCTTCTTGTTCACCTGGCGATCGGTGAGGGTATTCTTGTTGCCCTCATACGGGTTTTCACCACCCTTGAACTCGATACGGATCGGCGTACCGACCAGTTTGAGTACGCGGCGGTAGGTGTTTTCCAGGTAACGGATATAGGACTTGGGAACGGACTCGACCTGATTACCGTGGATTACGATCAGCGGCGGGTTGGCACCACCGAGGTGGGCATAACGCAGCTTGATCCGGCGATTGTTGACCATGGGCGGCGCGTGGTCGCCAACAGCATCTTCGAGAATCTGCGTGAGGCGGTTGGTCGGCCAGCGGGTGATCGCCGACTTGAACGAAGCCTGCACCGACTTGTACAGGTTACCCACGCCGGTGCCGTGTAACGCCGAGATAAAGTGGATATCGGCAAAGTCGACGAAGAACAGTCGGCGTTGCAGCTCGACCTTCACATAGTCGCGCTCGCTCGGCTCCATGCCATCCCACTTGTTAAGCGCGATGACTAGCGCACGGCCGCTTTCCAACACGAAACCAAGCAGGTTGAGGTCATGGTCCACCACGCCTTCGCGGGCATCCATGACGAACACCACGACGTTGGAATCCTGGATCGCCTGCAGGGTTTTCACCACCGAGAACTTTTCCACCGCCTCAAAGATCTTGCCGCGGCGGCGTACGCCGGCTGTGTCGATCAGGGTGTACTTCTCGTCATCACGCTCGAACGGGATATAGATACTGTCGCGGGTGGTGCCCGCCTGGTCATACACGATGACCCGCTCTTCGCCGAGCATGCGGTTGACTAGGGTCGACTTGCCGACGTTGGGCCGGCCGATGATCGCCAGTTTAATACCGTCCTTCTCGCTTGGGCCGGGAATGCGCTTGGCTTCCTGGCCTTCCAGCACTTCTTCCTCTTCCTCACCCTCTTGCAGCTCGTTGGCATCCTTGGGGAAGGAGCCCAGCACCGCTTCGAGCATCTGGGTGATACCGCGACCATGGGCGCCGGCAATCGCCAACGACTCGCCCATGCCCATGCTGGAAAACTCAGCGCGGGCCAGGTCGGCGTCAATGTTGTCGACTTTGTTGATCACCAAGAAGCTGCGTTTGTTACGACGACGCAGGTGCTCGCCAATCATCTGGTCAGAGGCGGACAACCCTGCGCGAGCATCCACGAGGAACAGCACGGCATCGGCTTCTTCAATGGCCTGCAGGGACTGCTCGGCCATCTTGGCGTCGATGCCTTCTTCGTCACCGGAAATACCACCGGTGTCGATGACGATATAGGTGCGCCCCTGCCACTTGGCCTCACCGTACTGGCGATCACGGGTCAGACCAGACAGGTCGCCGACAATCGCGTCACGGGACTTGGTCAAGCGGTTAAACAGGGTGGACTTGCCGACGTTCGGGCGGCCCACCAGGGCAATTACGGGAACCATTAGGCTCTCCACTTCGTTATTTCAGAAAATACAAAAGCCGCTGCACGAGCAGCGGCCGGAATTCATTGCGCTGGCCATGCTTTGCAGCCTCAAGTGCGGCAAAGCATAGCCAAAGCGACAGACGGCTACTTGATGGTCAACGCCACCAGTTTGCCGCTATTGCCAAAGGCATACAGCCAGCCACCCGCCACCAATGGACGCGCACGCAGACCATCACTGTCGATACGTGTACGGCCGACAAAACGACCATCCACCTGACTTACCAGATGCAGGTAACCTTCCAGGTCACCGAATGCCACGTAACTGGAGAACACTTCCGGCGCAGACAGCTGACGACGAGCCAGTGCGTCATTGTTCCACAGTGCCGACGCAGAACGCTCATCGATACCTTCAACGGTACCGCTGGCCAGGTTTACATACACACTGCCATACCCCTGGGCAACGCCAACGGAGCTCGAAGCTTCGCGCTGCCAAAGGATACGACCACTTTCCAGGTCCATCGCGGCCACACGACCTTGATAGCTGACCGCATAAAGCGTACCCGCCGAAAGCAGCAACCCGCCGTCGATATCAACAACGCGCTCCAGCTCGGAGCGGCCCTGTGGAACGGCTACGCGCTGCTCCCAGACCGGAATACCGCGCTGTGCATCCAGCGCAATCACCTTGCCAGTGGACAAGCCAGCAACGGCCAGACGATTGGTCAGTACCGGGCTTCCGGTGCCACGCAGCGTGAGTACCGCCGGGGTGTTTTCGAAAATCCAGCGCTGGTTACCGCTGTCAGCATCAAAAGCAATCAGGCGATCATCCTGAGTCTGTACCAGCACCACATCACCGTTCAACGCAGGCGCGGCCAGTACTTCGCTGGTAACCCGAGCACGCCACTTTTCTTCACCGTTAGCCGTATCGAGGGCGATGATTTCGCCTTTCAAGGTACCCACCACGACCAGGCCATAGCCAGCAGCGACGGCACCGGAAACCGGAAGCTCCAGCTCGGTTTTCCAAATAACCTTGCCGGTCATGCGGTTCATGGCGACGACCAAGCCTTCAACGTCGGCGGCATAGATCTGCTCACCGTCAATCGCAGGCGTTAGCATGTTGAAGGTTTCGCCTTGGCCCTCGCCAATCGAGCGACTCCATTCTTTTTGCAGGCTGACCTCTTCCTCAAACTTGGGCAGATCGGCCGGGGGCAGTTCCTTCTTACTATTGCTGCTGCAACCTACAGCCAAAACGGCCAGGGCCAGCAGTGCGGCATTCTTCCAGCGCATCACGTCACGCATCCCCTTTTGCCAGATCATCCAGCTTCATTTGCAGACCACCGACAGCCGCCTCTTCAGAGAGCGCTGCTTTGGCTTTTTCGTAGGCAGCGTGTGCATCATCGGCACGGCCGAGCTGCACCATCAAGTCGCCCTTGAGTTCTTCACGGCTGGCGATAAAGGCCGGGGCCACGCTGGCATCCAGCAGCTTCAGCGCATCGTCGGCCCTATCCTGAGCGGCCAACACGCGCGCCAGGCGCTGACGGGCCAACTCAGCCAGGCTGTCATCAGCCGGTTTATCAACAATCGCCTGCAGCTCGCTAGCGGCGTCGTCCAGCTTGCCCGCTTCAACGGCTACTTTGGCCACGAACAGGCTGCCGTACTGGGCGTAATGAGTCCCGGCGTAATCACTTTTCAGGGTGTGAGCCAACTCTGCAACTTTACCGGCATCCGGCTTGCCACTAGGGTCCAGAGCAGCCTCAAGCAGCTGTTGATACACCAATGAAGCGCCTTGCGCCTGATTGCTCTGGTACTTCTGCCAACCCTGCCAGCCGAACACCACCGCCAACGCCAGCACAACGCCAGTCAGCAATGGCATACCATTTTGCTGCCACCAGTCCTTGATTACCGCCAGATCTTCATCATCAGTACGCGAAACCACCCCAACACTCCTTTTCGCTAAATCACTAAACAGACGCTCAGGCCTGATTGGCGCAGTTCGCCAGATGATCGGCCAATGCCGACCACGCAATACTTTGCTGCTCGCCCTGACCGCGCAACGGCTTGCAACCTACCACTTGCTGGGCCAATTCGTCTTCACCCAAGATCAAGGCGTACAACGCGCCGCTTTTGTCGGCTTTCTTGAACTGACTCTTGAAGCTACCGGCCCCAGCATTCACTTGCAGACGCAAGCCTGGCAACTGATCACGCAGACGCTCGCTCAAGGCCAAAGCGGCCAATTCAGCCGCCTCCCCGAAGGCGCACAGGTAAACGTCAACCGTGCGGGTGATTTCAGCCGGTACTTTACCTAGAGTTTCGAGCAACAGCACCAAGCGTTCGATGCCCATGGCAAACCCCACACCCGGCGTCGGTTTACCGCCCATCTGCTCAACCAGGCCATCGTAACGACCACCGGCGCAAACGGTGCCCTGGGAACCGAGCTGGTCAGTGACCCACTCGAACACGGTTTTGCTGTAGTAATCCAGGCCGCGCACCAGCTTGGGGTTGATTACGTACGGCACGCCAGCGGCATCCAGGCGGGCCTTCAGCCCCTCGAAATGCAGCCGCGACTCTTCATCAAGGTAATCCGCTAGCTTCGGCGCATTGACCAATACCGCCTGGGTTTCTGGCGATTTGCTGTCGAGCACACGCAATGGATTGCTGCCCATACGGCGGCGGCTGTCTTCATCCAGCTGATCGGCATGCGCCGATAGAAACTCGACCAACGCATCCCGGTACACCGCACGGGCTGCACTGGTGCCGAGGCTGTTGAGTTCAAGCTTCACCGCATCACGAATACCCAGCAGGCCCCACAGGCGCCAGGTCAAGACGATCAGTTCGGCATCGATGTCCGGGCCGTCGATATTGAATACTTCCACACCAATCTGGTGGAACTGGCGATAGCGGCCTTTCTGTGGGCGCTCGTGACGGAACATCGGGCCGATGTACCAAAGCTTCTGCGTTTGCCCGCCGCCGGACAGGCCATGCTCAAGCACCGCGCGCACGCACGCCGCAGTGCCTTCCGGACGCAGGGTCAGGGAATCGCCATTGCGGTCATCGAAGGTGTACATCTCTTTTTCAACGATATCGGTGACTTCGCCGATGGAGCGCTTGAACAGCTCGGTGAATTCGACGATCGGCATACGTATCTGCCGATAGCCATAGCCATCCAGTAGATTGGCCACAGTGCCTTCGAAGTAGCGCCAAAGCGGAGTCTGCTCGGGCAGGATATCGTTCATGCCACGGATGGCTTGCAGGGGCTTGCTCAATTCAATTCCTTAACGGTGTTAGCTACGCACGATAACGGCGGCGTCAGCGGCGACCTTGTCGGCCGCTTTCTGGCGGATCAGCTTTTCCAGCTCATCGACCAGGTTGTTATTACCCAGCTTGAGCGCCGGCTTGCCATCGATATAAATCAGGTTAGGCGAGCCGCCAGTCAGGCCGATATGCGCCTCTTTGGCTTCACCGGGACCGTTGACCACACAACCGATCACCGCCACATCCAGAGGCACCAGTAGGTCTTCGACGCGCTGCTCCAGCTCGTTCATGGTTTTCACCACATCGAAGTTCTGCCGCGAGCAGCTTGGGCAGGCGATAAAGTTGATGCCACGGGAACGCAGGCGCAGCGATTTGAGGATGTCGTAGCCAACCTTGATCTCTTCAACAGGATCAGCGGCCAAGGAAATGCGGATAGTGTCGCCGATGCCTTCTGCCAACAGCATGCCCAGGCCTACCGCGGATTTGACCGTACCGGAGCGCAGGCCGCCTGCTTCGGTGATACCCAAATGCAACGGCTGTTCGATTTGCTTGGCCAGCAGTCGGTAGGCTTCCACGGCCATAAACACGTCGGAGGCCTTTACGCTGACCTTGAAGTCGGGGAAGTTCAGGCGATCGAGGTGCTCGACATGGCGCAATGCCGACTCGACCAAGGCTTCGGGCGTCGGTTCGCCATATTTCTTCTGCAGGTCTTTTTCCAGCGAGCCCGCATTGACCCCGATGCGAATCGGGATGCCTCGATCACGCGCTGCTTCAACTACCGCACGCACACGGTCTTCACGGCCGATGTTGCCCGGATTGATGCGCAGACAATCGACCCCGAGTTCTGCCACACGCAAGGCGATCTGGTAATCGAAGTGGATATCAGCCACCAGCGGTACCTTGACCTGCTGCTTGATCCGGCCGAAAGCCTCGGCTGCATCCATATCCGGCACCGAGACCCGCACAATGTCCGCGCCGGCATCTTCCAGGCGTCGAATCTGTGCCACGGTCGCGGCCACATCGTTGGTATCGCTGTTGGTCATGCTCTGCACAGCTATCGGCGCATCACCGCCAACCGGTACAGAGCCGACCCAGATTTGGCGTGAAATACGACGTTTAATTGGTGATTCGCCATGCATGTTACTGCCCACCCAACTTCAGACGCGCGGTCTCACCAGAGATAAAAGGCGCCACATCAACCGGACTGCCATTGAGGCTGACCTGCGCACCACGGGCATAGCCCAGGCGCAGCTCCAGCGGCGCCTTACCCGTCAACTGCAGGCTGTCGCCCTTACGCTTGAGGGCGCTGAACAGCACCTTGCCATTAGCATCGGTTAGCTGCGTCCAGCAATCTGCAATAAAGGTCAAACTGACCACGGCTTCGCCCGCACCAGCCTGAACCGGCGTAGGCGCAGGTTCAGCGGATACAGCAGGCAATGCCTCTACAGTGACCGGAGCGGCAGCGGCGGCGACTGGCGGAAGCGACTCTTGCACCGGCACATTCTCGCTGGGCGTTTCAGCAACGCCAGGCTCTGGTAAGGCGGGAGTATCTTCAGACGGCAGCGGCAAAACTGTTTCAGCCTCCATCTGGGGCGCTTCCACGGCCTGATCCTCGGGTTCATCCAAAGGATGAATCTGTGTGGTGCCGTCAGCGCCGTCTACTTCAACATGCTCAAGGCTTTGAGTGGCAAGGTCTTCAGCCTGGCGTTCAGTCTTTTCCTGCCACCAGAAGAAACTCAAGCCAGCCAGGGCAAGCAACAACACAAAACTGACCATGCGCAAAATACGCTGCGAGTAGCTCACCGGCCCTTCAATGCGCCCCAGACTGTGTACGCTGCTGCCTGCGGCATCGCTACCGGTGAATTGATCGAACTCCATCACCAGACGATTCTGATCAAGCTCCAACAACTTGGCGTAAGCGCGCACATAACCACGCGCAAAGGTATGCCCTGGTAACTTGTCGAAGGCACCTTGCTCAATCTGACTCAAGCGTTGCGAGGTCAAATTCAACTGCGCAGCGACCTCTGCCACGGCCCAACCACGGCTCTCGCGAGCCTCGCGCAACGTCTCACCCGGATTGATACGGGGAACTGCTAGCCCTTCAGGATGCGCCGCTTTCATCATTGCTCCGACAGGTATTGCTGATATTCCGGCGTGCCCGGATAAAGTCGCTTCAACTGCAAACCGAGACTCGCGGCATTGTCGCGCTCCTCGAAAATCTTCGCCAAACGCACGCCTAACAATAGGCTGCGGGCATTCTGCGGTGCCAAGGACATATAGGCTTCGTAATAGCTACGAGCAGGCACGTATTGTTTGTCCTCGTAGGACAACTGCGCCATCTCCATCAACGCCCGCGGCTGGCGGCTATTCAAACGCAGTGAGCGTTCAAAATAAGCCTTGGCCTGCTCACGCTGCTGCAGCTGCAATGAAGTCAAACCGAGGTTTTCGAACACCCGCGAACGCTCGGGATAAAGGTTGTCCTGAGCGGCTTCGGTATAGCGCTCCAGTGCTTCCTGGTAACGCTGCTGCTCATACAGAAAGCTGCCGTAGTTGTTCAGTAAGCGCGCATCATCACGACGCTGCGAAATGGCCTTGCGAAAGTGCTCATCGGCCAGCTTGGGCTCCATTTCTATCTGGAACACTAACGCCAGTGCGGCATGCGCATCGGCATTCGACGAGTCGAGCTCCAAGGCTTTTTTCAGCGGCACCTTGGCGCGCTCGGTTTGACCTTGTTGCAGGTAGCCGATGCCCAGTTGTACATAGGCATCCCGCGCTTCTTCACGGCCCTTGCCGGTTTTCATCGGATCAACAGTACCGGTTGTGACACAACCGGCTAACAGACTAGCGGCCAACAGCAATAACGCGGGTCGCAAGGTCATGGGTATCCTCCCCTTAGGTTCGATTGGCGGCGGCACTCGGCGTTTCGGCCTCGCTACTCAATTCACGCACAGCGATATAACGTTCACTACGGCGGGTACGGTCCATGACCTGGCCAACCAATTGGCCACAGGCTGCGTCAATGTCCTCACCGCGCGTGGTGCGCACGGTGACATTGTGCCCGGCTTTATGCAGCAGGTCTTGGAAACGGCGGATCGCATTATTGCTAGGCCGCTCGTACCCCGAGTGAGGGAAGGGATTAAACGGAATCAGGTTGATCTTGCAAGGCACATCTTTGAGAAGTGCGATCATTTCCTCAGCGTGCTCAATCTTATCGTTTACATCCTTAAGCAGGGTGTACTCGATGGTCAGCACGCGCTTCTCACCCAGCCGAGAAACATAACGCTTACAGGCTGCCAAAAGCATTTCCAGCGGGTACTTCTTGTTGATCGGCACCAATTGGCTGCGCAGCTCATCATTGGGTGCATGCAGCGACAGCGCCAACGACACGTCGATGACCTCACCCAGCTTATCTATCATCGGCACTACGCCCGAGGTGGACAACGTCACCTTGCGCTTGGAGATGCCATAGCCGAGGTCATCCATCATGAGTTTCATGGCAGCGACCACATTGTCAAAATTCAACAACGGTTCGCCCATGCCCATCATCACCACGTTGGTGATCGCCCGGTCAATCTTCGCCGGCACACTGCCAAACGACTTATTGGCAATCCACACCTGACCGATGATTTCCGCAGCAGTAAGGTCACTGTTAAAGCCTTGCTTACCGGTCGAACAGAAACTGCAATCCAGCGCACAACCGGCCTGCGACGAAACACACAAAGTGCCGCGCGTGCCCTGGGGTATATAAACAGTTTCAACACAGCTACCTGACGCCACCCGCACTACCCACTTGCGCGTGCCATCAGTGGAAATATCTTCGCTGACCACTTCCGGGCCGCGGATTTCAGCACAGGCCTTGAGCTTTTCGCGCAAGGCCTTGCTGACATTACTCATGGCATCGAAGTCATCGACACCAAAGTGGTGAATCCACTTCATCAACTGACCGGCGCGGAAACGTTTTTCCCCGATTTGTTCGAAGAATTGTTCCATTTCTGCCTGGGTCAGACCCAACAGATTGGTTTTACCGGTCGATGCGATCATGGCTTCACCCTCACTCAATTCGCTTAGCGAATACGAGCGCAAACTTCAGTGGACGCGAAGAAGTAAGCGATTTCGCGAGCAGCAGAAGCTTCGGAGTCCGAACCGTGGACAGCGTTTTCGTCGATGGAAACGGCGAAATCAGCACGGATAGTGCCGGCAGCAGCTTCTTTAGGGTTGGTAGCGCCCATCAGATCACGGTTAGCCAGAACAGCGTTTTCGCCTTCCAGAACCTGAACGATAACGGGGCCGGAAGTCATGAAAGCAACCAGGTCTTTGAAGAAGCCACGCTCGCTGTGCTCAGCGTAGAAACCAGCAGCTTCGCGCTCAGACAGCTGAAGCATTTTCGAAGCGACGACGCGCAGACCGGCTTTTTCGAAACGGCTGGTGATTTCGCCGATAACGTTTTTAGCAACAGCGTCAGGCTTGATGATGGAGAAAGTGCGTTGAACAGCCATGTGAAACTCCAGAAACAGTGGTTAAAGCGAAAAATTAAACCCGCGAATTATACGCGGGTTTATTGGGATTGCCTAACAGCGTACAGGGCGACTCAGTCAGCCTCTTCGATCCAGGCAGCCTGAACGGCTTCCAGCACCTTCTCGCCACCGCGAGTCGGATCGTCGCTGAATTCAGGCAGCGCCAGAATCCATTTGTGCAAATCGACAAAATTAACGTAACGCGGATCGACATCCGGCTTGGACTCAGCCAACTGAATAGCGATTTCCAGAACATCAGCCCATTTCAGCGTCATAACAGCTCCTTGAATCAGTGCGGCGCTTCGGCGGCATGATTGAGCGAGTATTTAGGAATTTCGACAGTGATGTCTTCGCCGCCCACAATAGCCTGGCAGGACAGACGTGATTGCGCCTCCAAGCCCCAAGCCTTGTCGAGCATGTCTTCTTCCAACTCATCCGCCTCAGCCAGCGAATCAAAGCCTTCACGGATAATGCAATGACACGTGGTGCAGGCACAAACGCCCCCGCAGGCACTTTCGATCTCGATGTGATGCTCATGCGCCACTTCAAGCACCGACGTGCCGGGCGCCACTTCAACCACCAAACCTTCTGGGCACAGTACAGCGTGGGGCAGAAAGATAATCTGCGGCATGCTTATTCCTCAATCTCATCAAGACTACGGCCAGCCAGCGAGGCTTTGACCGTGGCATCCAGACGACGCGCCGCAAAGGCATCAGTTATCTGGGTCAATCGCTTGGTTTGCTGCTCAATGGCCAAACCATCGTTGGCCGCCATGCAGTCGCGTAATTGCTGCATCTGCGCCTCGATGGCCACGCGCTCATCAGCGTCCAGCAAGCGCTCACCATCCGCCAACAAAGCGGCTTCCACCGCTTCCAGCAAACGCTGAGCATCGACTTGTTGCTCGCGCAATACGCGCGCCACTTTGTCGTCACTGGCGTTTTTGAACGAATCCTGCAGCATGCGGGCAATCTCGCCATCCGTCAGACCGTAGGACGGCTTGACCTGGATACTCGCCTCAACACCCGACGCCAATTCAAGGGCTGACACACTGAGCAGGCCGTCAGCATCGACTTGGAAGGTCACACGAATTTTCGCCGCACCGGCCACCATCGGCGGAATACCGCGCAACTCGAAGCGCGCCAGGGAACGGCAGTCACTGATCAACTCGCGCTCACCCTGCAGCACATGGATCATCATGGCCGTCTGGCCATCTTTGTAGGTGGTGAAGTCCTGGGCGCGCGCTACGGGAATGGTGGTGTTGCGCGGAATCACCTTCTCCATCAGCCCACCCATGGTCTCCAGGCCCAGCGACAGCGGAATCACATCCAACAGCAGCAACTCTTCACCGTCACCGCGCTTATTACCCGCCAAAGCATCCGCCTGGATTGCCGCACCAATGGCCACCACCTGATCGGGATCGATATCGGCCAGCGGCTCACGGGAGAATAATTCGGCGACAGCCTGGCGCACGCGCGGCACGCGGGTCGAACCACCGACCATGACCACCGCTTCGACCTCTTCCAGCTCAATACCCGCATCACGCACCGCACGGCGGCAGGCTTTGAGGCTGCGCGCGACCATCGGTTCAATCAGCGCATCAAGCTGCTCGCGACTCAGCACACCTTGCCAGCCGGCATAGCTGAGCGTGGTAGTCGCGTTATTGGTCAACGCTTCCTTGGCTGCACAGGCGGTCTGTAGTAACAAGCGTTGCTGACCCGGATCCAGGTCTTCCGACACGCCCGCCTGCTGCACAATCCAGCTGGCAATGGCGTAGTCGAAGTCATCACCACCCAGCGCACTATCACCGCCCGTGGCGAGCACTTCAAACACACCACCGGTCAGGCGCAGCACGGAAATATCGAAGGTACCGCCGCCCAGGTCATAAATCGCCACCACGCCTTCAGCGTGCTGGTCGAGCCCATAGGCAACTGCCGCCGCAGTCGGCTCGTTGAGCAAGCGCAGCACATTCAGCCCAGCCAGACGCGCCGCGTCTTTAGTGGCCTGGCGCTGCGAGTCATCAAAATAGGCCGGCACGGTGATCACCGCACCGACCAGCTCGCCACCCAGCGTCGCCTCGGCGCGCTGACGCAGCACTTTGAGAATTTCGGCGGAAACTTCGACCGGGCTTTTCGGCCCCTGTACCGTCTCAATAAACGGCATGTGCGACTCACCACCGACAAAGCGGTAAGGCAACTGCTCACCCAACTGCTTAACGTCGGCCAAGCCACGCCCCATCAGGCGCTTGACTGACAGCACGGTATTCAACGGGTCGCCCGAAGCTGCCGCCCTGGCATCCTCGCCAACCTCAACACGATCAGCGTGGTAGCGCACCGCGGACGGCAGAATGACCTGCCCAGCGGCATCAGCCAGAGGTTCAGAGAGCCCGCTACGCACAGCGGCGACTAGCGAATTGGTGGTACCCAGATCAATCCCCACCGCCAGCCTGCGCTGGTGGGGCTGAGGGCTTTGTCCGGGTTCAGCGATCTGCAGTAAGGCCATGAGTAATCAATGCTTAGGTATCGGGTGCAGCGCACCAGCGTTAATCGTCGAGGCGCTCTTCCAGCTGGCGAACCTCGTGAGAGAGCTTGTCGAGAAACTGCATGCGGCGCATCAGGCGCTCGGCCTCTTCACGCCGCGAGGCATCGTCCCAACAAACGGCAAAACTTTCATTCAGCTCATCCTGAGCCACTTTCAACCGCCGTTTGAATTGTGCAACACCAGCCAGGTCTGCACTGTCATGCAGATCTTCCAGCTCTTCGCGCCACTGCATCTGCTGCAAAAGGAAGTTCGGGTCTTGTACGGTCACTTCCAGCGGCAATTCAGGCCCACTCAGCGCGAGTAGGTAGCGCGCGCGCTGCGGCGGATTTTTCAGCGTTCGATAGGCTTCGTTAAGGCTGGCAGACTGCTCCAGCGCCACGCGCTGTTCGCGCTCGGAAGCATCGGCGAAACGGTCCGGATGGACATGCCGCGCCAGCTCGCGATAGCGGCTGGCCAGCAACTCAAGATCCAAACGAAAACCAGGCTTTAGATCAAACAACGCAAAGTGACAAGGAGTACCCACGGGCGCCTCAGATGTTGAAGCTTTCGCCGCAGCCACATTCGCCACGCACGTTGGGGTTGTTGAACTTGAAGCCTTCGTTCAACCCTTCTTTAACGAAGTCGAGTTCTGTGCCATCGAGATAAACCAAGCTTTTTGGGTCGATGATCACCTTGACCCCAAAGCTCTCGAACACCTGATCTTCGCTAGCAGTCTCATCGACAAACTCCAGCACATAGGCCAAGCCTGAGCAGCCCGTGGTGCGAACAGCCAAACGGATGCCCTCACCCTTGCCACGCCCATCAAGCGAACGACGCACATGCTGAGCCGCTGCTTCGGTCATGCTGATAGCCATCGACAAACCTCCTTAGAGCAAGCCTTTCTTCTGCTTGTAGTCGCGCACGGCTGCCTTGATGGCATCTTCCGCGAGGACCGAGCAGTGAATTTTCACCGGAGGCAGGGCCAATTCTTCAGCCAGCTGGGTGTTCTTGATGGTTTCCGCTTCGTCCAGGGTCTTACCCTTCATCCACTCAGTGGCGAGGGAGCTGGAGGCAATGGCCGAACCGCAGCCATAAGTTTTGAACTTGGCGTCTTCAATGACGCCTTGCTCGTTAACCTTGATCTGCAAACGCATCACGTCACCGCAAGCCGGCGCACCGACCATGCCGGTGCCTACGCTTGGGTCTTCCGCGTCCATCTTGCCGACGTTGCGCGGGTTCTCGTAGTGGTCAATGACCTTTTCACTGTAAGCCATGCTGGTATTCCTTCCTCATCAGAGAGTCGCTCTTGCTCGGCGACTACTTAGTGCGCCGCCCACTCGATCTTGGAGATGTCGACACCGTCTTTGTACATATCCCACAGCGGCGACAATTCGCGCAGCTTGGTGACCGCCTCGCAAACCTTCTGCGCGGCGTAATCGACCTCTTCCTCAGTGGTGAAGCGGCCGAAGGTAAAGCGAATGGAACTGTGCGCCAGCTCGTCATTACGACCCAGGGCACGCAACACGTAGGACGGTTCCAGGGAAGCCGAAGTACAGGCCGAGCCCGACGAAACAGCCAGATCCTTGAGTGCCATGATCAGCGACTCACCCTCAACATAGTTGAAGCTGAGGTTGAGGTTGTGTGGCACACGAGCGCTCATGCTGCCATTGACATACAGCTCTTCCAGGCCATCAACCTGCTTAAAGAAGCGATCACGCAAAGCCAGAATGCGCTGGTTTTCCTGAGCCATTTCTTCCTTGGCAATCTGGAAAGCCTCGCCCATACCCACACACTGGTGGGTTGCCAGGGTGCCGGAGCGCATGCCGCGCTCGTGACCACCGCCGTGGGTCTGGGCTTCCAGACGCACGCGCGGCTTACGGCACACGTACAGCGCACCAACGCCCTTAGGGCCATAGGTTTTGTGTGCAGAGAACGACATCAGATCGACTTTCAGCGACTGCAGATCGATTGCCACCTTGCCGGTGGACTGCGCCGCGTCGACGTGAAAGAACACACCGCGCGAACGGGTCAACTCACCAATCGCAGCAATGTCGTTGATGGTGCCGATCTCGTTATTCACGTGCATGGCCGACACCAGAATAGTGTCATCACGCAACTCAGCCTCGATCATAGCCGGAGTAATCAGACCGTCTTCACCCGGCTCGATGTAAGTGACCTCAAAGCCTTCACGCTCAAGCTGACGCATGGTGTCGAGCACTGCTTTGTGCTCGATCTTCGAGGTGATCAGGTGCTTGCCTTTGCTCTTGTAGAAGTCAGCAATGCCTTTGATCGCCAAGTTGTTGGATTCGGTAGCACCGGAGGTCCAAACAATCTCGCGCGGGTCAGCATTGACCAGATCAGCCACCTGACGACGGGCATTCTCTACCGCTTCTTCGGCCTTCCAGCCGAACACGTGGGAGCGCGACGCCGGGTTGCCGAAATTACCGTCAACCAGCAGGCATTCGCTCATTTTTTGCGCAACACGCGGATCAACCGGCGTGGTGGCGGAATAATCGAGGTAAATCGGCAACTTCATCAATTCTCTCCTAATCAGGTATCAGGCCAGCTAGCCAGCGCCTAGCGCTCAATCGACGGCGGACGTTTCAATCTTATCTAAGTAAGGCGTACTGCCATTGCAACGGCGCTGATCCTGGCGCTGGGCAACTTCCTGTACTTCACGTCGGGTCACCAAGTCAGCGAGACTGATGCCACTGAGAAATTCATGTATCTGCTGGCTAAGGTCACACCACAGATGATGGGTTAGACAGGTATCACCCGCGTGGCAATCGCCCTGCCCCTGACAGCGCGTGGCATCGACGGACTCATTGACCGCATCGATCACCTCAGCCACCTGAATGCCCTGCATCCCGCGTGACAGCTGATAACCACCGCCAGGCCCGCGCACACTGGAAACCAGGTTGCCGCGACGCAGCTTGGCAAACAGCTGCTCCAAGTAGGACAGGGAAATGCCCTGCCGTTCGGAAATATCAGCCAGGGACACCGGCCCGCTCTGCGCATGCAGCGCCAGATCAAGCATGGCGGTGACGGCATAACGGCCTTTGGTGGTTAGTCGCATGAGGGTTACCGCGTGGTCGCAATATGCGGCGATTATGCAATTCCCGAGTATTTAAGTCAACTATAAGACCTAGCACTCTTGTCGGGATTAAGCCGCATGAGGGGCGCGCAGTTTAGCAAAAAAGCGCACCCCTGCGCCATCAAGCCGCAGGCTTGTCTGCGTCCTTGACCACACTCTCGAAATCCTCATTGCGCAGCTCAGGAAAACCCTTGGAGCAGTAATCGCTACCCAGGGACTTGAGCGCGCCACACATACCTTCTAACTGCCCATCAACCGCATGCAAGTGATCAAGCAACTGACCGATAGCGCGCGCAATCGGGTCAGGCATATCCTGGCCCACACCATACGCATCAAAGCCCAGCTTCTCAGCAATCGCCTTGCGCTTGGCCTCCTGCTCATCATCCGCCTTAACGATAATTCGCCCCGGAATACCAACCGCCGTCGCACCCGCCGGCACCTCTTTGGTCACCACGGCATTGGAGCCGATCTTGGCCCCCGCGCCGACCGTAAACGGCCCTAGCACCTTGGCTCCAGCTCCGACCACCACACCATCCTCCAGCGTCGGATGGCGCTTACCCTTGTTCCAGCTGGTGCCGCCCAACGTCACCCCCTGATAAAGGGTGACGTCATTGCCGATCTCGGCAGTTTCACCAATGACAATGCCCATGCCGTGATCGATAAAGAAGCGCCGACCGATCTTCGCACCCGGATGGATCTCGATGCCGGTCATCCAGCGCCCGAAGTTCGACACCACGCGCGCCAACCACTTCCAGCCACTACCCCACAGCGCGTGCGCCACGCGATGCAGCCAGACTGCATGCAACCCTGGATAGCAGGTGACCACCTCAAAGCTATTACGCGCCGCCGGATCACGATGAAATACGCTCTGTATATCTTCTCGCATGCGCTCAAACATCTGCTTTCTCCTGCCCAGGGTGCTCGCCACGCGCCGCCTTGATGGTTTCCGTCAAGATGCCGCGCAAGATATTCATTTCCAGCTTGCTGACCTCGCTACGCCCATACAAACGGCGCAAGCGACTCATCAAATGTCGCGGCTTGGACGGGTCGAGAAACTTAATCTCAACCAGCGCCTGCTCAAGATGGGTGTAAAACGATTCCAGCTCATCCGCCGTGACCGGCAGCGAACTCTGTATGGCCGTAGCCTCCAGCTTGAGCGTTTTAGTCGGCTGATTTTGCGCCGCCAACCAGGACATCCGCACTTCATAGGCCAACACTTGCACCGCCGCAGCCAGATTCAGCGAGCTGAATTCAGGATCAGACGGTATGTGCACGTGAAAGTGACAGCGCTGCAGCTCATCATTGGTCAGCCCGGCATACTCACGCCCAAACACCAACGCCACCTGCGCACCTTGCTGCGCCTGCTCGCACGCCGCCACGCCACACTCACGCGGATCCAGCAGTGGCCATGGGATACGCCGATCACGCGCGCTGGTACCGAGCACCAAACTACAACCCACCAGCGCCTCTTCCAGCGTGCCCACCACCTGCGCCGCATCGAGCACATCGCTTGCGCCCGAAGCCCTAGCCACCGCGTCGGCGCTCGGGAAATCCTGCGGATCAACCAGCACCAACTGCGACAGCCCCATGTTTTTCATGGCCCGCGCCGCGCCACCGATATTGCCTGGGTGACTGGTGTTGACCAAAACAACGCGAATATTTTCTAGCAACGCAAACGCTCACAGACAAGGCTTAGAGAGGCAAATCTTACAGAAGCAGCCCACCTTACGCCACGCAAGGCTCAGGTTGTACTTCAACCGCCCGGCTTTTCTGCTACAATGGCCGGCTTTCTTTAACGACCCAGGTGAACATCCATGCAGCCCATGCTGAATATCGCGCTGCGCGCAGCCCGTAGCGCCGGCGAAATGATCTTCCGCTCGACCGAACGCTTGGACGTCATCTCGGTCGACGAGAAAGAAGCCAAGGATTACGTGACCGAGCTTAATCGCTCCGCCGAGCAGCTGATCATCCAGGCACTGCGCAAGGCCTACCCGACTCACGGCATCTTCGGCAAGGAAAGCGGCCTGAGCGCAGGCAGCGGTGAAGGCGCCGACTATGTGTGGATCATCGACGCACTGGATGGCAGCGCTAATTTTATCCGCGGCATTCCGCACTACGCGGTCAGCATCGCGTGCAAATACCGTGGCCGCCTTGAACACGCAGTGGTCATAGACCCCGTACGCCAAGAAGAATTCACCACCAGCCGCGGCCGTGGCGCTGCCCTCAACGGCCGCCGCATGCGCGTTGGCAATCGCAAGGGCCTGGAAGGCGCACTGCTCGGCACCGGCTTCCCGTTCCGCGATAACCAGATGGACAACCTCGAGAACTACATCGGCATGTTCCGCAGCTTGGTTGGCCAGGCTGCCGGCCTACGCCACGGCGGGGCAGCAAGCCTGGACTTGGCCTACGTTGCCACGGGTCGCTTTGATGCATTCTGGGAGTTTGGCCTGTCCGAGTGGGACATGGCCGCCGGTGCCCTGCTGATTCAAGAAGCAGGCGGCCTGGTCAGCGATTTCAGCGGCAGCCACGAATTCCTTGAAAAAGGCCAAATCGTTGCCGGTAACACAAAGTGCTTCAAAGCAGTCCTGACGGCCATTCAGCCGCACCTGTCAGCTTCACTGAAGCGCTAACAGCCCAGGCAATAAAAAAGCGCCCTAGGGCGCTTTTTTATTGCCTGGGAATTTACTCCACCAGCACTAACTGACCATCACGCACCTGGATCCGCTGACCCGGATCATTGGCCATACGCACCTGACTGATCTTACCGTCCAGTTCGTATTTAACGTCATAGCCCACCAGTTTCTCACTGGTGTCAGTGACCGTATTACAGCGCGTTTCAGTGGTGGTGTAGGTGTCGTTTTCCTGCATATTGCCCTGCACCTTATTACCGGCATAACCACCACCTACCGCACCGGCGACCGTTGCCAACTTCTTGCCATTACCTCCGCCCACCTGATTACCCAGCAAGCCACCAACCACAGCACCAATCGCCGTACCGGCAATTTTGTGCTGATCCTTGACCGCTGCCTGACGGGTAACCGTCACGTCTTTACACACTTCACGCGGGGTTTTAATGGTTTGGTTTACCGGCTTCACTGCCAGCACTTCCGCATATTTTGGCGCAGTAACGACGTTATAAGTGGCCACCGCTCCGCCCGCCGTTACACCCACTGCACCTAACACGGCGCCGACCAACAAAGACTTATTCATACAAACCTCCTAAACTGCTGCCTAGCGCGCAATGCGCCTTAATCCTTGCCTTGGAGCATAAAAAAGCCGGGCAAGTTCAACACCCGCCCGGCCCATTCAAACTTTTGCGATGAAACCCACAGATTCAGGGGCGCTCATCGACCTCTTCTTCCACCACCGGCGGAATCAGATCATCAACCGTCAGATCGAGCCATACCAGTACCACGTTAGCGATATAGACCGACGAGTAAGTGCCCGCCGCCACACCGACAAACAACGCTACCGAGAAGGCGAACAGGTTGTCGCCGGCAAACAGCAGCAGCGCACCAATGGCCAGCAAGGTTGAGATGGACGTCGCCATGGTACGCAGCAGGGTCTGCGTGGTGGAGATGTTGATGTTCTCAATCAACGTCGCCTTACGCAGCACCCGGAAGTTCTCGCGCACCCGGTCGAACACCACAATGGTGTCGTTCAGCGAGTAGCCAATGATCGCCAACAGAGCCGCCAGCACAGTCAGGTCGAAGGTAATCTGGAAGAACGACAGAACGCCGAGCGTGACAATCACGTCGTGAACCAGCGAGATAATCGCTGCAACACCGAACTTCCACTGGAAGCGGAAGGCCAGATAGAGCATCACCCCACCCAACGCTAACAACAGGCCAAGACCGCCCTGATCGCGCAGCTCTTCACCGACCTGCGGACCGACGAACTCAACCTTCTTCACCTCAAGCTGTTCACCGGCCTGACGCAGCGCCGTGGCCACATTGTTACCCAGCTCAGGATTATTGCCCTGCATGCGCACCACCACATCAGTGGTGGCACCAAAGCTCTGCACCACAGCATCGGCATAGCCGGCACCGGCCAGCTGCTCACGAATCTTACCGAGGTCGGCCGGCTGCTCGTAACTCAACTCGATTTGCGTACCACCGGTAAAGTCCAAGCCCAGGTTCAGGCCTTTGGTAAACAGACTCGCCAGTGACAGCAGCGTCAGGACCACGGTGAGGGCGAACGCAATATTGCGCACCCCCATGAAGTTGATCGTACGTTTCATCACAGCCCCTTAAATCCACAACTTCTTAAAGTCACGCCCGCCGCATGTCAGGTTGACCATGCAACGCGTGACCAGAATGGCGGTAAACATCGATGTGATGATGCCCAGCGACAAGGTCACCGCGAAGCCTTTAACCGGTCCCGTGCCCATGGCAAACAGAATGCCGCCGACCAACAGCGTGGTCAGGTTGGCATCGACAATCGCCGAGTACGCCCGGTCAAAGCCTTCATGGATAGCGCGCTGGATCGACATACCATTGGCAATTTCCTCACGAATACGCGAGAAGATCAGCACGTTGGCGTCCACCGCCATACCCATGGTCAGCACGATACCGGCAATACCTGGCAGGGTTAGCGTGGCGCTGAGCAACGACATCAGCGCCAGCAACAGCACCATATTCAGGCCCAGCGCAATAGTCGCCAACACCCCAAAAGCACGGTAGATGGCAATGATAAACAGCGAAACAAACAGCATTGCCCACAGCGACGCATTCACGCCCTTGGTAATGTTGTCAGCACCCAGGCTCGGGCCAATGGTGCGCTCTTCTGCGAAGTACATCGGCGCAGCCAGGCCGCCAGCACGCAGCAGCAGGGCCAGCTCGGACGACTCACCCTGACCATCCAGACCAGTGATGCGGAACTGGCTACCCAGCGGCGACTGAATAGTGGCCAGGCTGATGATCCTCTTCTCTTCAACGAAGGTCTGCAGCTCGACTTCTTTCTCGACGCCATCGACCACCTGACGCACGTAGCGCGTCACCGGCTTCTGCTCGATAAAGATCACCGCCATGCTGCGCCCGACGTTGTTGCGAGTCGCGCGATTCATCAGGTCACCACCGCGACCATCCAGACGGATGTTTACCTGCGGGCTGCCATTCTCATCGAAACTGGCCTGCGCATCGGTGACTTGGTCACCCGTGATGATCAGATCACGCTCCAGCAACGCTGGTGGACGGCCTTCCTGACGGAATTCAAAACTTTCAGTTGCCGCCCTAGCAGCATCGGGCTCGGCGGCCAGACGGAATTCCAGGTTGGCCGTCTTGCCGAGAATACGCTTGGCTTCAGCAGTGTCCTGCACCCCCGGCAGTTCAACCACGATGCGGTTGGCACCCTGACGCTGAACCAGTGGCTCAGCCACACCCAGCTCATTGACCCGGTTACGCACCGTGGTCAGGTTCTGCTTGATCGAGTATTCGCGAATCTCGACCAACTTGGCCTGAGTTAGCGACAAACGCAGCACCTGCAGCTCATTACGCTGCACAGTGGTCATATCAAAATCGTTAAAGTCTTTGCGAATCAGCTGCTGAGCTTTCTCCAGCGCCGCTTCATCGACAAAACCCAGCTGAATGGCGCCATTGAGCTCAGGCAGGCTGCGATAACGCACACGCTCTTTACGCAGCAGGCTCTTGACCTCGCCCTCGTAAACCTTGCGGCGCGCATCCAGGGCTTTATCCATGTCGACTTCCATCAGGAAGTGCACACCACCGGACAAGTCCAAGCCGAGCTTCATCGGGCTACCGCCCAGGTTACGCAGCCAATCCGGTGTGGTCTGCGCCAGGTTCAAGGCCACCACAAATTCATCGCTCAACGCCTTACGCACCAGTTCTTTGGCGGGCAGTTGATCTTCAGCGCTGTTCAAACGCAGCAAACCAGCACGACCCTGATTCGCCACACTAACTGCTTTTACACTGATACCAGCCGCTTCCAGCGCACGCTTAGCACGCTCTAGGTCGGCCTGCTCGACGCGCATGGCGGAGCTGTTGCCACTGATCTGGATCGCCGGATCATCCGGGTACAAATTGGGCGCAGAATAAAGAAAGCCGATTGCCAGCACAGCCAGAATCAGCAGGTACTTCCAGAGGGGAAATTTGTTGAGCATGACGCCGCCCGTTATGACGCGGGGCGCATTAAGCGCCCCGTCGAATAGTAAAGGTGTGTGGCTTAGATCGCTTTCAGCGTGCCTTTAGGCAGCGAAGCGGCAATCGCCACTTTCTGAATCTTCAGCTCGACGGTGTCGGATACTTCGATTACCACGAAGTCATCGGAAACCTTCGACACCTTGCCAGCGATGCCGCCGCTGGTAACCACTTCGTCGCCTTTCTGCAGGCCACTGATCAGCCCTTTGTGCTCTTTCGCACGCTTGGCCTGTGGACGCCAGATCATCAGATAGAAGATGACCAGAAAGCCGACCAGAAACACCCACTCAAAACCACTACCAGCAGGACCGGCAGCCGGTGCGGCACCTTCAGCGAACGCAGCGGGAATAAAAAAGCTCATATAACACTCCTGTTAAAAGGTCTTTAAAAGGTTGGGAAATCAGTCCAGAGGCGGCGTTGGTAGCCCGCGTTTGGCATAGAAGGCATCGACAAAGGCGGCCAATGTACCCTGTTGAATAGCCTCGCGCAAACCAGCCATAAGCACCTGATAATGCCGCAAGTTATGGATTGTATTGAGCATACTACCCAGCATTTCGCCGCACTTATCCAGGTGATGCAGATAGGCGCGGGAGAAATGTTTGCAGGTGTAACAATCGCAAGTCGGATCCAGCGGCGAATTGTCCTGCTTATGGAAGGCATTGCGGATTTTCAGCACGCCCGTATCGACAAACAGGTGGCCGTTGCGCGCATTTCGGGTCGGCATTACGCAGTCGAACATGTCCACACCACGGCGCACGCCTTCAACCAGATCTTCTGGCTTGCCAACGCCCATTAGGTAGCGCGGCTTATCAGCCGGCAACTGCGCAGGCAGGTAGTCCAAGACTTTGATCATCTCGTCTTTCGGCTCACCGACTGACAACCCGCCAATCGCATAACCGTCAAAGCCGATCTGCTCCAAGCCCTCTAGAGAAACCTTGCGCAGCTCTTCATGCATACCGCCCTGAACGATGCCAAACAACGCTGCAGTATTCTCGCCATGGGCCTCTTTCGAGCGCTTGGCCCAACGCAAGGACAACTCCATCGACTTTTTGGCCACGTCAAATTCGGCCGGATACGGCGTGCACTCATCGAAAATCATCACGATGTCGGAGCCCAGGTCGCGCTGTACCTGCATTGATTCTTCCGGCCCCATAAACACCTTGGCACCATCGACCGGCGAGGCGAAGTACACGCCTTCTTCCTTGATCTTGCGCATGGCGCCGAGGCTGAACACCTGGAAGCCGCCGGAGTCGGTGAGGATCGGCCCTTGCCACTGCATAAAGTCATGCAGGTCGCCGTGCTGCTTGATCACTTCCGTGCCGGGGCGCAACCACAGGTGGAAGGTATTGCCGAGGATGATCTGTGCGCCAATCGCCTCGATATCACGCGGCAGCATGCCCTTGACCGTGCCATAGGTGCCCACGGGCATAAACGCGGGGGTTTCCACCACGCCACGCGGGAAGGTCAGCCGACCACGGCGCGCCTTGCCCTCGGTCGCCAATAATTCGAAAGACATGCGGCACGTGCGCGTCATAACTGTTCCTCTGGCCCGCGCGGTGCGGGGTTGCGGGTGATAAACATGGCATCACCGTAACTGAAAAAACGATACTTGCCGGTAATCGCCGCCTGATAAGCCGCCATGGTTTCCGGGTAACCGGCAAACGCCGACACCAGCATCAGCAGGGTCGACTCTGGCAAATGGAAGTTGGTCACCAGCGCATCGACCACATGCAGCGGCCGGCCTGGATAGATAAAGATGTCGGTGTCACCGCTGAAGGCCTTGAGCACGCCATCGCGCGCAGCACTTTCCAGCGAACGCACGCTGGTGGTGCCAACGGCAATCACCCGACCGCCACGCGCGCGGCAGGCAGCCACAGCATCAACCACATCCTGGCCGACCTCCAGCCACTCGGTGTGCATATGGTGGTCTTCGATGCGCTCAACCCGCACCGGCTGAAACGTCCCCGCCCCTACATGCAGCGTGACAAAGGCGCGCTCAACGCCCTTCTCGGCAATCGCTGCCAACAGCGCCTGATCAAAATGCAGCCCTGCGGTCGGCGCAGCCACGGCACCGGCACGGTCGGCATACACCGTCTGATAACGCTCACGATCAGCCTGCTCATCCGGGCGATCGATATAAGGCGGCAACGGCATATGCCCGACCCGTTCCAGCAGCGGCAGCACTTCTTCGCTGAAACGCAGCTCGAACAAGGCATCGTGACGGGCAACCATTTCAGCCTCGCCACCACCGTCAATCAGAATGGTCGAACCGGGCTTGGGCGACTTGCTCGAACGCACATGGGCCAGCACACGATGACTGTCCAGCACCCGCTCGACCAAGACCTCCAGCTTGCCGCCCGAAGCCTTCTGCCCGAACAGCCGCGCCGGAATCACCCGCGTGTTGTTAAACACCATCAAATCGCCGGGACGAAGATAATCCAACAGGTCGCTGAACTGTTTGTGCGCCAACTCCCCCGTCGGCCCATCGAGCACCAGCAAGCGGCTGGCACGGCGTTCGGCAAGAGGATGGCGGGCAATCAGAGCGTCTGGCAGCTCGAAATTGAAATCGGCAACACGCATGGCTAGAGAGGGTCATCTTGAAGGGCGGCA
The DNA here is from genome assembly GCF_028680365.1 of Pseudomonas sp. MIL19. Taxonomy (NCBI): domain Bacteria; kingdom Pseudomonadati; phylum Pseudomonadota; class Gammaproteobacteria; order Pseudomonadales; family Pseudomonadaceae; genus Pseudomonas; species Pseudomonas sp. MIL19. The sequence continues at coordinate 278,292 of NZ_JAPPVG010000003.1, forward strand.
AAGCTTACCGGAAATCGCACATTCTGAACACGCAATGCATTGACCAATGCAAATACCATCTCTATACTCCGCCGCCATTGTGCCCCGGTGGCGGAACCGGTAGACGCGGCGGATTCAAAATCCGTTTTCGAAAGAAGTGGGAGTTCGAGTCTCCCCCGGGGCACCATACAAACATCTCAGGACGCACCGAAACGACCTGAAACCCTAGAGAACCGGCCACTTGAGCCGGTTTTTTATTGCCCGCAGTTCCCTACCGTTACCTTGTAAGCCCACTGGATTGTGAGTAGATTTGTGAGTAGATCGAGTTTGGTCGATAAATCTACTCACACCTGAGCCGCCAAACGCCGCCCGGCATGGCTCACACGGGGGCACCATGCCGCTGACCGATTCCGCAATCAAAACAGCCAAGCCCAAGGACAAGCTGTATCGCTTAGCCGACAGCAACGGCCTGTGCTTAGAGGTCGCCCCAACCGGCTCCAAGCTGTGGCGCTACCGCTACCGCTTCAACGGCAAAGCTAAAATGCTTTCCTTGGGTGCCTACCCTGCCGTGCCTTTGGCCGCCGCCCGCCGCAAGCGTGATGACGCCCGCTTACTGCTGGACGAAGGCACCGACCCAGGCGCAGAACGCCAAGCCACTAAACAGGCGCAAGCACTTGAGGCGCAGACATTCGAGGAACTGGCGCGTGAGTGGCACGCTTACCGCTCGCCACGCTGGGCAAAGTCCACAGCCGACAAGGCCGCTGCTTACTTGGAGTCTGATTTACTGCCCGCCCTTGGCCACCGCCCCGTCAAGGCCATTACCCGCCCTGAGCTGGTAGCACTAATCCGCAAGATCGAATCACGCGGGGCGCACAACGTCGCCAAGAAAACCCGCCAATGGCTAAGTCAGATTTTCCGCTTTGGCCTGGCACAAGGGTCGGTAGAGGCAAACCCGGCAACTGACTTGGACGTGATCGCAGCTCACGCACCAGCAACGCGGCACCATCCGCACGTCACCTGTGCAGAGTTACCCGAACTGCTGAGCAAGATCGAAGCAGCCAACATCAATACCCTGACCCGCCACGCCATCCGCCTGCTGGTGCTGACGGCTGTGCGCCCTGGTGAATTGCGCGCCGCCCCCTGGGCCGAGTTCGACCTTGAGGCCGCAACCTGGACGATTCCGAAAGAGCGCATGAAAGCCCGACGCGACCACTCAGTACCACTGCCACGCCAGGCCGTTACCATCCTGCGCCAGCTTCAAGAAGTCACCGGGGGTTATGCATTGGTATTTGCCGGGCGCAACAACACCAACCGCCCAATGAGTGAAAACACCATCAACAAGGCATTGGCCGACGCCGGCTATAAAGACAGGCAAACCGGCCACGGCTTCCGCCACTTGCTGAGCACAGAGTTAAACGGACGCGGCTACAACCGCGACTGGATCGAGCGCCAGCTTGCTCACGGCGATGACGACGAGATGCGCGACACTTACAACCACGCCGCCTACCTGGAGCAGCGCCGGGAAATGATGCAAGCGTGGGCCGATTCGATAGACGCCCTGTGCGCAGGCCAAAACTCAAAAATTCAGCTTCTGAGAGCGTCATAGATGCCGTGTGCATACTTTAGATACATCAACCTTCTAGAAGTCTACGAACAGCTGGAGGGGTACACGTTTTACAGTGGGCCTGATCTATCAAATATTCAATATCAGTTTGGAGAATCTCTATCCTGGTGCCTTGAGGAGCTTTCCAATGCCGCGTTCAACGAATGCGAAGAGGATGCGTGGAAGACTTTTCCAGCAATTGAAGTAGCAACCGCAGTTGGGTCTGTAATAGAGGCGAGCTTGGAGCGAATTGCTAAGGTCGCGGAAATCAGTATCCCGAGTCGTAGAGCCTCCGCTAGGACAGCGATTTTCAAACTGGCGACGCTATCCATCCATGCTTCGTTCGGAGACTTTGACTACTGGCAAAAAATAAGCCTGATGGTTTATCAGTACGACCTCTTATGCTGGCTTTATAGCAAAAATAAAATCGAAGAAGCCTTTGAGGTGTGCGAGCTAATACTAAAAACTCGCGGTGATCTGCAGTCCGACTTCACCCTAAGCCTTACCTCCGCAAAACAAAGTGAGATCGCGAGCGAGCGGGCAAAAAAACGTCATGCCCCGACGAACAAAGTGAAAACCGACCTTATGTCAGAGTGGGATAATACCTCCAACGAATACAAAGGCCGCGCCGACTTTGCCCGAATTATCGGCAAGCGGGACGGAATCAAGGAGCGCACCCTGTACGAATGGATAGCCGCGCATGAAAAATCTAAAGCCTGACCCTTACGGTCTGCTCGCAAACTGTACGGCCTGCGCGCAGACCGGACTGTAAGAGCCAAACTCTGTTGTATGTAATGCCAATCGTGTTCAACAAAGCCCGAGAGGCACACGACAATGGCCGCACACACCAATCCCGCCCAACTCCCCCGCCGCTTTATCAAACTGCCCAAGGTGAAGGACTACACCAGCCTTTCCACCTCCGAGATTTACCGCCGCATTGCCGCCGGCACCTTTCCCGCCCAAGTGAACCTTGGCCCCAAGTCTGTTGCCTGGATCGAAGCAGAGGTATTGGCCTGGTGTGATTCGTTGGCCGCACAGCGCAAGGTGGCCTAAATGAAAAAGGCCAGCCACCCAATACATGCAGAAGCCAGCCCGTCGCACGGCCAGAATATCACCAGCCCCGCCGAACTGCTGAGCACAGCACCCAGCAAGATTGCTCGCGTCCTGGTCTACGTTCGCCACTTCGACACGCTCAACAGATTTGAGGCGGCCCGCAAGGTCGGGGACACCTGCCTTAACTCGACTATCCCGGCCTTAGAAAGCCAATACGGGCTGACCTTCGAGCACATGCCGGAAAAGGCCGCGAACCACTGGGGCGAACCCTGCGACGTAACGCGCTACCGCTTACCGTTAAGCCAGCATGAGCAGGCAGACAAGGTGATCACCATGATGTTTGCCCGCAAGGGCAAGAAGGTGGCCGCATGACAGCGCCCAATAAAAAACGCGGGGTATCGGCTAGCAACCGTTACACCCGCGTTACTGGATCAACCGTGAAGGGTTCCAGATTCCTGCCGACCGTAGCCGGTGACGCCGCCTATGCTGCCACGTCTTCGGGCTTGTGCGTCTTCAACCAGTCCGACAGGGCCGCGTTTAAGCGGGCCTGCCAGCCGGGGCCGGATGCCCGAAAGGCGGCCAGCACCTCGGCGTCATACCGCACGCTAACCAGCTCTTTGCGCGCCGCCGCAACCGGACGCCCGCGCTTGGGCTTGAGCATGGCCGCCGCTTGCTCAGCGCCGAACAACTCGCCCAGCACATCGCTGGCCCGCTCTGCCTTGGCGAACTCTGCCGCACCCCATACGGGGTTATCGGTGCGCGCCTGTTCAGACCTGACTTTGCTCATAGCCTGTTACCTCCCGCTTGTTTGCCTTGCGCAAGCTGATGACGTGAACCGCACCCGGGCGCGGCGTGAACACCAGCATGTAAAGCCGATCACCGATAAAGCCCAGCGCCTGAAAGCGTCTTTCGCCGTAGTCGTTTCGCTGATCCTCAAGCACCAAGGCCGCCGACCAATCGAAGGCGCGCACCAGCTCGAAAGACAACCCACGCTCGGCTGTGTTGCGCTCGCATTTGGCGGGATCGTAGGTGATTTGCATGGATTTATTGTAGCTACACTAATTCAGCCTGACAACGCCCAAGCATTCCCCACCATTGCCAAGCTGGCGCATCGGCGTTATCGTGCGACCGTCGCTGCATATTCAGTGACCGGGTTTGGCGACCCGAGCAACTTGGCGCACAAGCGCCCCATCCGAAAGCAGGCGCTTTTTTTGTGCCCGCAACTTCGCGTTATGGCGGCTGTGCGTGGGATACCTTCGGGTATGCCGGGTTCCAAGTTCCCGGTTCGCCAACCTGCGCACAGCTGCCACCCTAAATCGTTTGGCGACGATCCGTGGCAGCTCCAACCCAAACTTGGAGCTGTACCCATGAAACACGCCCGCAATCCGTCCGCACCGCACGCCGCAGCCTTTCGAGCCATGGCACTTGCCGCCCTACGCGCTGATTCATCCCTGTCCGTGCGCCTTACCCGCTACAACCACCACATGGCCCGTGCCCGCGCACTGGAAGCTGCCGGGGGTGCTGAATGAGCATGCCAAAGCAAGACGCCACTCAGGTGATACGTGCCGCGCTGAATGGTGAGGCGTGCGCCGCTGCTGACGATCTAACACCCAAGCGAGGCAAGCCCGGTCAGCGCTGGATATTCCACTACGACACGTTCGGAGCAGTGCGCTTCACTCCGATAGCGCCGAATGCTTGCGTTATGACTGTTGCGCAGATGCTGGAATCACTCGCCGGCCCCGACCTGCACGCAAGTACCGACGAGCTACGCGCCTGCGCCGAAGCTATCGCCGTGACCCTGCGCCGCCGAGCCGAGTACCAAGCCGCCACAACGGCCAAGGAGTAACCCATGCAAATTCAAAACGGTGCATTTGCGCCGACGGGATCGGCTTGCCTGGAGAAAGCCCACGCCCTGCTGCTGGCGCTGCAACCGCTAGGCGCTGACCTGGTGCTAATGGCTGCTATCGAGGTGCTGCTATGGACGGTGTAATCGCTTTTCGTGACGCCATGCAAAACACGTTCGGCCTGCTTGATTGGCTACCCATTGCCGACGGCAGCATTCAACGCTTCCACGTTCCGGGCGACAAGGCCGGCACCCTTAACGGCTGGTATGTGCTGTACCAGGATGGCATCGCCTCCGGTGCGTTCGGCAGCTGGAAGGCCGGCAGCGCATACACCTGGTGTAGCCGTGAGCCGGTGGACGCCAAGGAAGCCGAGCAGGTGCGCCAGCGCATCGAGCAGGCACGCCGGCAACGGGAAGCCGAGCAGAACCAGCGCCAACAGGCCGCCGCTGAATATGGCAACCGCCTTTGGCGTGACGCCCGCCGCGCTGATCCCGATCACCCGTACCTAGTCGCAAAAGGGGCGCGCCCTTACACCCTACGCCAGCACGACGGCGTGCTGTTGATACCGCTGGTGCGTGACGACCAACTGGTGAACCTGCAACGCATCAAGCCCGATGGCAGCAAACGCTTCCTGTTTGGCGGCATGGTTAAGGGCTGCTATTCGCCGCTGGGAATCATCACGCCAGGCCAACCGCTATACATCTGCGAAGGCTGGGCAACCGGGGCAACGATCCACGCCGACACCGGGGCCGCTGTGGCCTGTGCGATGAATGCCGGCAACCTCAGGCCAGCGGCGCTGGCGCTGCGAGAGAAGCACCCGCACGCCTCAATCATCATCGCGGGCGACGACGACCGCCAGACCGAGGGCAACCCAGGGCGTACAGCTGCCAATGCCGCCGCTGTGGCAGTGGGCGGGCTGGTGGTCTTCCCGCTGTGGCCGCAAGACGCCCCCGCAGACCTAACCGACTTTAACGACCTCGCCAACTGGAGGGCCGCCCAATGAGCGCCGCCGAACCGACCTTATCCCTGGTGCCTTCGCCATCGTCGCCAACCATCACGCCCGAGCGGCCATGCTGGGGCGTGTATGAACACTGGGTCACGAATGAGGCGGGCCGCAAGCTACGCCCAGGCGTTTACTGGCACGGCTTCAAGCGTGCCGCCGTGGGTGATGACGACAGCGAAGAAACCACCCGCCCCATCACTGACGACTGGCTGGCCACACCCGTGATCGTGACCGCGCGCACCACCAACAGCGACGACGGCAGCGAGGGCCGGTTGCTGCGCCTGCTGACCAACAGCGGGACCAAGGAATGGATCATTCCAATGGAGGTGTTCGGCGGGAGCGGTGAAGACGCACGCCGCGCCCTGTTCGGCATGGGGGCCATCATCGCCCCACGCAAGCGAGGTTTGTTCATGGAGTACCTGCTGGAGCAGCGCCCCGAGCAAACCATTATCACCACGGCGCGGCCAGGCTGGCACGCTTCCGGGGCATTCGTGCTGCCCCAGCGCACCATTGGCAGCGACACCGTGCGTTATCAGGCCGGCGCACGCAGCATCAACCTGTACAGCACCAGCGGCACGCTTGAGCAATGGCAAACCGAGGTAGCCGCCAAGTGCGCGGGCAATCCGGTACTGACCTTGGCCATTGGCTGTGCACTGGCCGGGCCGCTGCTGAGCCTAGTAGGGGTGGTCGGCGGCGGCGTTCACCTGGTGGGCGACAGCTCCAGCGGTAAGTCCCTGGCGCAGTTGGTGGGATCGTCGGTGTGGGGTGATCCCGGTGTGTTTGCTGCCAGCTGGGATATGAGCAAGGGCGGGCTGGAGATTGAAGCGGCCAGCCGTAATGACACCATCCTGCCGCTGGACGAAATCAAACGTGCTGACCCCAAGCAGGTGCAGGCCATGGCCTACTCCCTCGCCAACGGCCAGGGCAAAGGCACCATGACCCGCGAGCGTGAAGGCCGCCCCAAGCTGACGTGGCGGCTGTTGGCGCTGTCCAGTGGTGAGCGTTCACTGTCTGAGCACGCCGCTATATCCGGCAACGCTGCCCATGCGGGTGCTGAGTTGCGCATGGTGGACGTGAACGCCGGCACTCGCACACACCGCGCCTTTGACCAATTGCACGGGCTGGAGGGTGCCGACTTTCACCGCCTGCTGACCGTCGCCGTCGCTCACCAGCACGGCCACTTAGGCCCGGCCTTTGTCGAGCGACTGCTAGCCGCTGACGATCTTCCCGGCCTGCTGCAAGACTTCGCCCGGGTGCGCGGCCAGTTCGTGGAAGACAACGCCCAAGCCGGGCGCGTGGCGGATCGCTTCGCCGTGATCGCCCTGGCCGGTGAAATGGCCATCGCCTACGGCCTGCTGCCATGGCCCCAGGGTAGCGCCCTGGCTGATTGCCAGTTGCTGTATGGCGAGTGGTTGAGCCGAGTCGGCAGCGGCAATGCCGAGGATCGCCAGATACTGGCCGGTGTTCTCGACTTTATTGACAAGCACGGCAGTAGCCGCTTTTCAGACGTGGATGACCACGCGCCTGACGCCAAGGTGTTCAATCGCGCCGGTTACTGGGAGTTGATTGGCTCCAAGCGGCT